>NZ_JBSGXU010000029.1:0-44191 GCF_053610205.1 Streptomyces sp. NPDC054932
TACAGGTGCCGGGGGCCACTGGCGCATCCGCCGTACCCGTCACCCCGCCCGGGCGGGGAAAGGCAGGAGCCCCGCCGCTCTGCTCGCGCAGAGAGGAGGGGCTCCTTGGGTACTGCTTTTCCAACCCGCGACTAGGTTGGCCCAGGCGACTAGGCCGGGGTGACGTTCTCCGCCTGCGGGCCCTTCGGACCCTGCGTGACGTCGAAGTTCACCGTCTGGTTCTCCTCGAGGGAGCGGAAGCCAGAGGCGTTGATCGCGGAGTAGTGGACGAAGACATCCGGGCCGCCGCCGTCCTGGGCGATGAAGCCGAAGCCCTTTTCAGCGTTGAACCACTTCACGGTTCCGGTAGCCATGAGCCCTCCTATGGGCCAAAGGGTCGCCCTGCTCCAGAACCTGCTAAGAAGTCTGAAAACTACAAAAGCCTGCGGGTCACATTCTCCGCAGGCCTCGTACTGCAAGGGAAACCAAACTGCAACTTGCGTCGAGCCTAGCACGCACCCTGCGGCCGAGACCAGAGGGAAAGATCACGTCACCCGGACGTTTGAGACCCGCTGGAAGGCTGACGCAGACTCGGGGACTAGTCTCGCGATGTGGACGTCTATCGCAGCCGGCCCCGCGTCGGCCACATTCAGTTCCTGAACTGCCTGCCCCTCTACTGGGGGCTGGCCAGAACCGGCACTCTGCTGGACCTGGAGCTGACCAAGGACTCCCCCGAGAAGCTCAGTGAGCGCCTCGTCCAGGGAGATCTGGACATCGCCCCGATCACCCTCGTGGAGTTCCTCCGCAACGCCGACCAGCTCGTCGCCTTCCCCGACATCGCGGTCGGCTGCGACGGTCCGGTGATGTCCTGCGTGATCGTCTCGCAGGTCCCCCTGGAGCAGCTCGACGGCGCCCGCGTCGCACTCGGCTCCACCTCTCGTACGTCCGTACGCCTCGCCCAGCTGCTGCTTTCCGAGCAGTACGGGGTACGTCCCGACTACTACACCTGCCCGCCCGACCTGAGCGTGATGATGCAGGAGGCGGACGCGGCCGTACTGATCGGGGACGCCGCACTGCGCGCCTCCCTGCACGACGCACCCCGGCTCGGGCTGACCGTCCACGACCTCGGGCACATGTGGAAGGAGTGGACCGGGCTGCCGTTCGTCTTCGCCGTCTGGGCCGCCCGCAAGGACTACCTCGCCCGCGAGCCCGCCGTCGTGCGGGAGGTCCACGAAGCCTTCCTCTCCTCCCGGGACGTCTCCCTGGAGGAGGTCACCAAGGTGGCCGAGCAGGCGGCCCGCTGGGAGGCCTTCGACGCGGAGCTGCTGGAGCGGTACTTCACGACGCTCGACTTCCGCTTCGGCCCCGAGCAGCTGGCCGGCGTACGGGAATTCGCACGCCGTACGGGACCGACGACGGGCTATCCCTCGGATGTCGCCGTGGAGCTGCTGAGCGCGGTGGTCCAGGAGTGCTGACCGGGTTTACCCGGAGGTAGTCCAAAGGTCGGGCGGTCGAATGTGCGGTTTACCGGGAATTCCGGCTCTTTTTGCATTTCTCGCCCCGCGGTGGAAATGCATAAAGGGTGACCGAGCTCCTTCCCCCGACCCGGCACCGCCTAGGCTGCTGCTCGGCCGGGCGGCACAAGGCGCCCGGGATCACGGGGAATTGGGGGACGCGATGCAGCCGCTCGAAGCGGGTGAGCCGCGGACCATCGGCGCGTACCGGCTGCTGGGCCGGCTCGGCGCGGGTGGCATGGGCCGGGTCTACCTGGGGCGCAGCGCCGGCGGCCGGACCGTCGCCGTCAAGATCGTGCACCCGCATTTCGCCACCGACGAGGAGTTCCGGGCACGGTTCCGCCGCGAGGTCGAGGCGGCCCGCCGGGTGGGCGGCGAGTGGACCGCGCCGGTGCTGGACGCGGACCCCGGGGCGGCGGTGCCGTGGGTGGCCACCGGATACGTGGCCGGGCCCTCCCTGGACCGCGCGCTGGCCGGGCACGGGCCGCTGCCCGAGGCCTCGGTACGGGCCATCGGCGCGGGGCTGGCCCGCGCCCTGGTGGCCGTGCACGGGCTGGGCCTCGTACACCGGGACGTGAAGCCGTCGAACGTGATGCTCACCCTCGACGGGCCGCGGCTGATCGACTTCGGGATCGCCCGGGCCACGGACGGCACGGCCTCGCTCACCTCCACCGGGGTCTCCGTCGGCTCGCCCGGCTACATGTCGCCCGAGCAGATCCTCGGCAAGGGGATCACCGGGGCGGCCGACGTCTTCTCGCTCGGCGCGGTCATGGCCTTCGCGGCGACCGGGCGGCCGCCCTTCACCGGGGACAACTCGGCCACCCTCCTCTACAAGGTGGTGCACGAGCCGCCCGAGCTCGGCGCGCTGCCGGCCGGTGAGCTGCGCGAGCTGATCGAGGCATGCCTGGCCAAGACGGCCGCGGACCGACCGGCCCCCGAGGCGGTCGCGGCGGCCCTCGGCGGGGCCCTGGGCGCCCCCGGCTGGCTCCCCGGCCCCCTGGTGGAGGAGGCCAGCAGGGCCGCGGTGGCGCTGCTGGACCTCGACGCCGATTCCCCCGAGGGCGGAGCGCCGCCCCGGGAGAGCCTGTCGGGGCCGGTCCCCTTCACGTCCTCTTCGTACGGGGGCGGGGCCCCGGCCGGTTTCGGCGCGCCGGACCCCTCGTACGGGGGCCCGGGCGGCTCCCCCTACGCCGTCCCGGCCGCAGGGCCGTACGGCGGTCCCGCCGGGACCGCCGGCGGGGGCGCGGACCCGGCGGCGGGCGGGGTGCCGCAGCCGCGGACCGCGCCCGACGGGCGGAAGGTCACCGTGACCGCCGCCGGGCGCCGGTTCAGCTGCACCGTGGTGCTGGCCGCGGCGGCAGCGCTGGCCGTGCTGTCCGGCGGGCTGTTCTGGATGGACCTGCTGCCGGGCCAGGGCGGCCGGGAGCGGGACCTGGCCGGGGACACCCGGCCCTCCACCCCGGCTCCGGCCGCGTCGGGCGTCGCCCCCGGCGCCACCCCGAGCGGCACCCCGAGCGCGAGCGGGAGCGCCGCGGCGCCCAAGGGGACCCGCGAGGACGTCCCCAAGGAGCTCATCGGCACCTGGAAGGGCACGGTCACCACCGCCCGCCTCGGTCTCTCCTCGGAGTTCGAGATCACCATCAGGGCCGGCCGGGTCGGTGAGGTCGTCGCCAGGGACAAGTCGGTCCTGGCCGTCCTCGGCACCGACTGCAGCGGCGACTGGAAGCTCTCCTCGGCCACCGACCGCTCGCTCGTCCTGGACACCTCGGGCGGACCCAACCCGGCGCCCGGCGTGTGCTCCAACGGCTCCGCCGACGAGCGCTTCACCCTCAACGCCGACGGGACCCTCCACTACAAGTCGGGCGACAGCCCGGCCGGAAACCCCGAGGGCGACCTCAGGCGCAGCCCCTGAATTCCGCGGCCGGCCCCAGGGCCTGACCGGCCTCACCGGCGCGTCAGGCCCTGGCGTAGGCTGGATCGGTCCGGACCTTGACACAGACACACCGCCGAAAGGTGACTCCCGGTGACCGACCAGGCCGTTCTCCAGTCTGTCCTCGACCGCGCCGCCGCGGGGGGCCGGATCACCAAGGAAGAGGCGCTCGACCTCTACCGCCACGCGCCGCTGCACGCGCTGGGCCGGGCGGCCGACGCGGTGCGCCGCCGCCGCTACGCCGGTACCGAGCACATCGCGACGTACATCATCGAGCGGAACATCAACTACACCAACGTGTGTGTCACGGCGTGCAAGTTCTGCGCGTTCTACGCGGCCCCCAAGGACGCGAAGAAGGGCTGGTCCCGCGACCTCGACGACATCCTGCGCCGCTGCGCGGAGACCGTCGAGCTCGGCGGCACGCAGATCATGTTCCAGGGCGGGCACCACCCGGACTACGGCGTCGAGTACTACGAGCACCACTTCTCCGCCATCAAGAAGGACTTCCCGCAGCTGGTCATCCACTCCCTCGGCGCGTCCGAGGTCGAGCACATGGCCCGCATCTCGGGCGTCTCGGCGGAGGAGGCCATCCAGCGCATCCACGCGGCCGGTCTCGACTCCTTCGCGGGAGCGGGCGCCGAACTGCTGCCGGAGCGGCCGCGCACGGCGATCGCCCCGCTCAAGGAGTCCGGCGAGCGCTGGCTGGAGATCATGGAGATCGCCCACAAGCTGGGCGTGGAGTCCACCTCCACCATGCTGATGGGCACCGGCGAGACCAACGCCGAGCGCATCGAGCACATCGCGATGATCCGGGACACCCAGGACCGTACGGGCGGCTTCCGCGCCTTCATCCCGTACACCTACCAGCCCGAGAACAACCGCCTCAAGGGCCGCACCCAGGCGACGATCTTCGAGTACCTGCGCATGATCGCGATCGCGCGGCTCTTCCTCGACAACATCGCCCACATCCAGGGCTCCTGGCTGACCGTCGGCAAGGAGGCGGGCCAGCTCTCGCTGCACTACGGCGCGGACGACCTCGGGTCGATCATGCTGGAGGAGAACGTCGTCTCCTCGGCCGGTGCCAAGCACCGCTCCAACCGCCAGGAGATCATCGATCTGATCCGCAAGGCGGACCGCACCCCGGCGCAGCGCGCGACGACGTACGAGCACCTGCTGGTGCACGACGACCCGGCGAACGACCCGGTCGACGAGCGCGTGGTCTCGCACATCTCCTCCACCGCCATCGAAGGCGGCACGGCGCACCCCGAGCTGAAGCTCATCTCCACGAACTGACGACGCCGGCCGACCGATGCTGACGCTGCACACCGCCGAACTCCTCGTCACCGGGCCGGGATCCGCGCCGCTGCCGGGCGGGGCGGTCCTCGTCGACGGCGACCGGATCGCCCGCCTGGGGCCGTACGAGGAGGTCGCCGCGGCCCACCCGCACGCCCGGACCCGCCGTTGGCCCGGGGTGATCACCCCGGGGCTGCTGGTGCGCGGGGCGGACGAGCTGCTGGAGCGCACGTACTACCCGGACGACCCGTACGAGGTCACCGAGCTCGGCGCCGACCCGATCAGGGGCGCGGCCGCACTGGACGCCCTGAAGATGACCGAACCGCGGTGGGGCAACAGCGCCCGGCGGGGCACGCAGCGGCTGCTGGCCCGTGGGGTGGTGGCGGTCTGCGGCCGCTTCACGATCCCGGCGGTGCGCACGGCGGTGTCCCGGTCCGGGCTCACCATCCTGCCGCCGGCCGCCTACGGGGGGCTGCCCGCCCTGGATCCCTTCGCCGGGCGGGCCGCGGCCGCGGAGGCGTTCCACGGGGTCCTGGAGGCGGGGGTCCCGGCGCGCTTCGCGGTCTTCGCGGTGGCGGACGAGGCCGAGTTGCTGGAGCAGGGCGCGACCACGTGCGTGGCCACGGTCATCGGTGGGCGGCTGCTGCACCGCCGTCGCTGACTCCGGTCTCCCCGCAGGGACCGGCGCCGGCGGCGCGCCGGGTGTCCTCGCGGGCGAGGGCGGCCAGCAGGCAGGCCTGGAGGCGACTGATGCCGCCCAGCTTCGCCCGTATGTTGACGACGTGGAACTTGACCGTACTGACGGAGAGTTGGAGCTCGACGGCGAGTTCCCGGTTGGAGGCCCCGGTGGCCAGGCACAGGAACACCGCCGACTCCTGCTCGGTCAACTGGGCGTCGACGGGTCTGTGCACGGGCGGCGGTTCCCCGCCCGGCGTGTCCTCGCGCGGCGCCTGCGCCGCCCCGCCCGGCTCCTCGTACGAGGGGAACCACGAGGGGACGCTGAAGCTGACGACGCGCACGGTTTCTCCTGTCCCCCCGGCCGACCGTAATGCGGTCGGCTCTCTCCCTATGGGACGGTCGGACCGGACAGGTAGGTTCCATTCGCGTCGAACGGCCAGGCGTTGGACTTGCAGCCGAGCAGCCCCTTGATCTGCTGCATCATGGCCGGAGCGGGCTTTCCGGGGGCGGGGCAGGTCTCGTGCTCGCGGCCGATCTCGTGCCCGACCTCATGGTTGATGATCAGCGCCCGGTACTCCTCGGGCGTGCCGCTGAACTGCGGCGAACCCTCCTTCCATCGCTTGAGGTTGACCACGACGGTGTGTCCGGCCCGGCAGTTCGTCTCGCCGATCAGCTCGGGCGTGAGCACCTCGCACAGGCGGTCGGTGGTCTTGGGCGTCGCGATCTTGACCGTGAAGTCCACCGGCTGGCCCGCCCCGACGAGCTGGAAGCCGTACGCCGGGTCCCTGGTCCAGCCGCGCGGGTCCCCGAGGATCGCCTCGACCGAGCGGGCGGCCGCCTCCGGGTCGACCCCGCTGCCCTCCTCGACCTCGATCCGCCAGCGGCGGGCGGGCCCCTTGCCCTGGGGCTTGCCCGCGGCGCTGGAGGCCGCGAAGACGCCGGGCCGGGCGGTCGTCGCGGCGGTGGACGGCGTGGGGGCGGTGGACGGCGAGACCGAGGGGGAGGCCGGGGCCTGCGGGGAGGGCGACTCCTGGCCGCCCTGCGGGACGGCGTTCCCGGAGCCGTCGGCGGACTCCCCGTCCGTAGGGTCCGGCTGGGCCGTGGCCTTGCCCGAGGCTGCGGTGGAGGCGTCGTCCTCGGGCAGCAGGGTGTATGCGGTCGCCGAGACCGCGACCAGTGCCACCGAGCCGAGGAGGATGGTGCGCCGCAGCCGCCTGCGCCGCTCTGCCCGGCGCCTGGCGCGCGGGCTGTTGCGGCGGGAGCGACCGTCGGAATGGCCTGCCGGCATCTGAAGCCCTCTGTTCGCGGCGGCCACTGCCGGACCGGCCACCATGGGGGCACACATCCGGTGGGTGACCCTCACCGGGCCGCACTCTCGTCAGTCAACGTGTCCGCGGGTGCGCGGCGTAACTGTCCTTCGGAACAGTTTCCGACATCCGCCCCACGACGGTCACAGTGGGTGGCGGTGGAGCCCCTGCGGCCCGGCGGGGGCACGGCCTGAGAGGATGGGTGCGTACCCGCCGATCCGCATCGCACACCGAGGGGCGAACGCCAGTGACAAGGGCTTCCCTGGACAAGCAGCCGCACGAAGTCGCCTCCATGTTCGACAGGGTCGCGGCGAACTACGACCTCACCAACGACGTCCTCTCCCTCGGCCAGGACAGGGTGTGGCGCAAGGAGGTCGCCAAGGCGGTCGGCGCACGCCCCGGGCAGAAGGTCCTCGACCTGGCCGCCGGAACTGCGACCTCCTCGCTGCCCTTCGCCGCCACCGGCGCGTACGTCGTCCCCTGCGACTTCTCCCTCGGCATGCTGCTGGAGGGCAAGAAGAAGCACTCCTGGCTGCCGCTGACCGCGGGCGACGCGACGAAGCTGCCGTTCGGGGACGACGTCTTCGACACGGTGACGATCTCCTTCGGTCTGCGCAACGTCCAGGACACCGACACGGCCCTGCGCGAGCTGTACCGGGTGACCAAGCCCGGCGGCCAGGTCGTCATCTGCGAGTTCTCGCAGCCCACCTGGGCACCGTTCCGCACGGTCTACACCGAGTACCTGATGCGCGCACTGCCTCCCGTGGCCCGCGCCGTGTCGTCCAACCCCGACGCGTACGTGTACCTCGCCGAGTCCATCCGCGAATGGCCCGACCAGCCGGCGCTGGCCGCCCTGCTGCAGAAGGCCGGCTGGTCCAAGGTCGCCTGGCGCAACCTCAGCGGCGGCATCGTCGCGCTGCACCGGGGCATCAAGGGCTGACCGCCGTGCCAGACGTCGCGCCCACGGACTACGGGCCCCTGCTGGAGCGGATCGCGGCCGACATCGCCCCGCTGATCGGCAGTGGCACTCCGGCCGAGTACATCCCCGCGCTCGCCGCCGTGGACCGGCGGCAGTTCGGCATGGCCATCGCCGACCTCGACGGCAACGTCTTCGGGGTGGGGGACTGGCAGGTCCCCTTCTCCGCGCAGTCCATCACCAAGGTCTTCGCGCTGGCCCTGGCCCTGGCGGAGGGCGGCGACAGCCTGTGGGAGCGGGTCGGCCGGGAGCCTTCCGGCAACCCGTTCAACTCGCTCGTCCAGCTGGAGTACGAAAACGGCATTCCGCGCAATCCGTTCATCAATGCGGGTGCTCTCGTGGTCACCGACCGGCTCCAGACCCTGACGGGCGACGCGAGCAGCGAACTGCTGGAGTTCCTGCGGCAGGAGAGCCGGAACCCGGACATAGGCTTCGACGCCGAGGTCGCCGCCTCCGAGCAGGAGCACGGCGACCGCAACGCGGCCGTGGCCCACTTCATGGCCTCGTACGGGAACATCGACAACCCGGTGCCCGCACTGCTGGAGCACTACTTCTGGCAGTGCTCCATCGAGATGAGCTGCGCCGACCTGGCCCGCGCCGGGCGCTTCCTGGCCCGGCACGGGCTCCGCGCGGACGGCAGCCGGCTGCTGACGCGCAGCGAGGCCAAGCAGATCAACGCGGTGATGCTGACCTGCGGGACGTACGACGCCGCGGGCGAGTTCGCCTACCGAGTCGGACTGCCCGGCAAGAGCGGCGTGGGCGGCGGCATCGTCGCCGTGGTCCCGGGCCAGTGCACCCTCGCGGTGTGGAGCCCGGGCCTGGACGCCCGGGGCAACTCGGTGGCGGGTGTCGCCGCCCTGGACCGGTTCACCACGCTGACCGGTCTCTCGGTGTTCTAGGGGCCGTCTTGGGCCCGTTCAGCAGCTGTCGCCAGGGGGGCATTCCTTGGCGAACTGCCAGAAGACGAAGAAGAGGAAGCACACGGCGAGGGACACGGCGCCCATCACGGCGAAGCGCCGGCGTGCTCGCCGGTGCCCGCCCGCGTACGCCAGCACCAGCCCGGCGACGGGAGCGACCAGCACGCCCGTGAGGCCCACCCACACCAGCATCGCGGAGAGGCCCCACAGGACGCTGTGGTCGTGAGCCGACACGGACAGGCGGGCGTTGAAGACGAAGACGGCCGGAGACGCCGCCCACCAGGCGGTCACCACGGTGGCCGTCCGCCGGACAGCGGCGGACGGCAGGGCAGAGCTGTTCGAGGGCACGGACATGCGCTTCCGCTCTAGAGGGTCAGTTCGTAGCGGCGGGCGGCGTTGCCCGACGGTGTGGTGCACTCCTCGGCCAGGGTCATGCCCAGGCGTTCCGCCACCGCCACCGAGCGCGCGTTGCGGGCGTCGATCATCGCCACCACGTGCGGCACCCCGGCCTCGCGGACCCGCTCCAGCGTGGCCAGCGCGGCGGCGAAGGCATAGCCCCGGCCCCACGCCGTGCGGCCCAGCCGCCAGCCGATCTCGATCTCCCCGACCGGGCCCCATCCCTTCTCCCGGGGCCACGGCTGGGCACCGGTGAAGCCGATCACCGCACCCTCCGCGTCCAGCAGGGTCCACAGGCAGTAGCCGAGCTGGGCGTCGTGCATGCGCTGGCGCGCGGTGATCTCCTCGTACGCGGACAGCTCCGCGGGACCGCCGAGGAACTCCATGACATCGGGATCGGCGAAGACTTCGTGCCAGGAGTGGGCGTCATCGTCGGTGGGCACGCGGAGCTGTACGGCGGGAAGCGGCCGGGTCGGCGAGGTCGTCATCGGAGGCACCCTTCGGATCGTGATCTCTCTCGCTGCATAGACTGCACACGTCCGGTGCCGAGCGGCACCCCTTATCGAGCCTTCGGGAGACCCCGCAGTGACCGAGCTCCTCTCCGAACACTCCGCGGACGTGATCGTCGTCGGGGCCGGGCCCGCCGGCTCGACCACCGCGTACTACCTCGCCAAGGCCGGATTGGACGTCCTGCTGCTGGAGAAGACGGCGTTCCCGCGCGAGAAGGTCTGCGGCGACGGACTGACCCCGCGCGCCACCAAGCAGCTGGTGGCGATGGGCATCGACATCTCCGAAGAGGCCGGCTGGCTGCGGAACAAGGGTCTGCGGATCATCGGCGGCGGGCAGCGGCTCCAGCTCGACTGGCCGGAACTCGCCTCCTACCCGGACTACGGACTCGTCCGCAAGCGTGACGACTTCGACGAGACCCTGGCCCGCCAGGCCCAGAAGGCCGGCGCCCGGCTGTACGAGCGCTGCACCGTCGGCGAGCCGGTGCGCGACGCGCGCACCGGTCACATCACCGGCGTGCACGCCAAGCTCGGCGAGGAGAAGACCCCGGTCACCTTCCACGCCCCGCTCGTCGTCGCCGCCGACGGCAACTCCTCCAGGCTGTCCCTGGCGATGGGCCTGCACCGGCGCGAGGACCGCCCGATGGGCGTGGCCGTGCGGACGTACTTCACCTCGCCGCGGCACGACGACGACTACCTGGAGTCCTGGCTGGAGCTGTGGGACCGGCGCGGCGCGCAGGACCGGCTGCTGCCCGGCTACGGCTGGATCTTCGGCATGGGCGACGGCACCTCCAACGTCGGCCTCGGCATCCTCAACTCCTCCTCCGCCTTCAAGGAGCTGGACTGGCGCGAGGTCCTCAAGGCCTGGTGCGCGTCCATGCCGGAGGACTGGGGCTACACCCCCGAAAACATGACGCAGCCGATCCGCGGTGCGGCCCTGCCGATGGCCTTCAACCGGCAGCCGCACTACACCAAGGGCCTGCTGCTGGTCGGTGACGCGGGCGGGCTCGTCAACCCGTTCAACGGCGAGGGCATCGCGTACGCCATGGAGTCGGGCCAGATCGCGGCCGACGTCATCGTGCAGGCCCAGGCCCGGGCCACCCCCGCGCAGCGCGAGCTGGCGCTGCACAACTACCCGAAGGTGCTCAAGGAGACCTACGGCGGCTACTACACCCTGGGCCGCGCCTTCGTGAAGCTGATCGGCAACCCGAAGGTCATGAAGATCGCCGCCCAGCGCGGTCTGACCCACCCGGTGCTGATGCGGTTCACCCTGAAGATGCTGGCCAACCTGACCGACCCGACGGGCGGCGACGCGATGGACCGCATCATCAACGGCCTCTCGAAGGTGGCCCCGAAGGCCTGAGCCGGAGGCCGGCGGCGCCTGCGCGGGCGCCGCCGGCCCGCTCAGCCTTCCGTGCCCGTGCGCGTGTCCGCGCCGGATTCCGCTCCCGTGGCCGGTCCCGGGACGGTTCCCGGGTCCGGGGCCGTACCCGCCTCCGGGTCCGGGTGGCCGTGCACGGCACGTACGCACCTGGCCAGCAGGAGCAGCCCGCACAGCAGCAGCACCCCCGAGGCGGTCCAGCCGAGGCCCAGCGCGAGCGGGTGGCCGGGCTTCTGCCAGGGGCGGGCGGTCGTCAGCAGCCAGCCGCCGACGGCGAGCAGGCCGAGGCCGAGCGCGGCCGGGACGGCGGTGGGGTCGCCGGTGCCGTCGTGCTCGTACGGCTTCGGGTTCACGGGACCACCACCTCCAGGGCGGGGCGGGTCGGCTCTGACGGTCAGGCGCGCCCGCAGCTATCTTCGCAGGGCTTCGGCCGGTTCCACACGGGCCGCCCGCCAGGCGGGATAGAGCCCCGCCAGCAGCCCGGTGACCAGGCCGGTCAGCGGGGCCGCGGCGACGGTGACCGGATGGATCACCGGGGTCCAGTCCCGCGCGACCGAGACGGCGACGACGGTCAGCTCGCCCAGCGAGGTCCCGACCAGGCCGCCGAGGGCCCCGAGGGCCGCGGACTCGGTGAGGAACTGGGCCGAGACATGCCGTCCCCGGGCGCCGAGCGCACGGCGCAGCCCGATCTCGCCGGTCCGCTCCAGGACGGCGACCAGGGTGGTGTTGGCGATCCCGACCGCGCCGATGACCAGGCAGATCCCGGCGAGCAGCAGGAAGAGCGCGCTCAGGTCGGCGGTGACACCGGAGCGCAGCATCCGCGGATCGGGCGGCGGGACGGACTTGAGGTAATCGGGGTGGTCGGGGCGCAGCGCGAGCGGGGCGAGCTCGGCGACCTGCCGGGCGGCGCCGAGTTCGGTGGCGATCAGCATGCTCGCGGCTCCGGGCGCCGGCGGCCCCCAGAGCTGCTCGGCGGTGGCGCGCGGGACGAGGACGGACATCAGGTGCTCGGGCCGGCGTTCGAGGTCGGCGACGATGCCCGCCACGGTGAAGGGCTCCTGGCCGATGTAGAGGGCGGGCCGGGTGGCCAGGGTCGTGATGCCGAGGCGGGCGGCGAGCCCGCTGCCGATGACGACGACGCGCTCGCGGCCGCGCTCGGCGAAGTCGTCGTAGAGCCGTCCCTGCTGGAGGGTCGGTACGAGGGCCGCGACGGCCCCGGGGGAGGCGGCGACGACGGCCGCGCCGGTGGTCGGGTCGCCGGCGCCCGACGGCAGGGGTCCGACGGCGGTCCTCGGGTCGAGGCGCACCGTCCACAGCACCCCGGCGTGCTCGATGCCCGCGACGGCGCGCAGCCGTTCCTCGGCGTCGGCGGGGAAGCCGGGCCCGGAGAACTCGTCCCGCTGGGCGGCGACGTCCTCGACGCTGACCTCGGTGGCGGTCAGGACGTTGAACCTGCCGTCGATCTGCGAGGAGATGGTGGCGGTGAGGCCGAGCACGGCCACGAAACTGCCCACGCCGAGGACGGTGCCGAGGGCGGTGAGCACGGCCCGGCCGGGGCGGCGCAGCATGCCGGCGACAGCCTCGGCCAGGGTGTCGCGCACGGACAGCCGGGTCGGTGCGACGGCGCCCCGCGCGCCCGCGCTCACGGGTGGAGCCGCCCGTCGCGGATGGTGACGGTCCGGTGTCCGCGCCGGGCCACCTCGGGATCGTGCGTGATGACGAGGACGGTCATCCCGGCTCCGTGCAGATCGTCGAGCAGCCCGAGGACGGACGCGGCGTTGGCGGAGTCGAGATTGCCGGTCGGTTCGTCGCACAGCAGCAGCGAGGGCCGCCCGACCAGGGCGCGGGCGATGGCGACGCGCTGACGCTCGCCGCCCGACAGCCGCCCGGGCACGGCGCCGGCCCGGTGCCCGAGACCGACCTGGTCCAGGGCCTCGCGGGCCCGTACGAGGCGCCGGGCGCGCGGGATTCCGGTGTAGAGCATGGCGAGGGTGACGTTCTCCAGGGCGGACCGGTGGGGCAGCAGGTGGAAGGACTGGAAGACGAAGCCGATCCGGCGGCCGCGCAGGGCGGTGCGCTCCCGGTCGGGGAGTGCGGCGGTGTCGATCCCGTCGAGGAGGTACCGGCCGCTGGTGGGGGAGTCGAGCAGTCCGGCGACGTTGAGGAAGGTGGACTTCCCGGAACCGGAGGGGCCGACGACGGTGATGAACTCGCCGCGCCGGACGGTCAGGTCGCAGGGGAGCAGGGCCTCGACGGGCGGCGGCCCGGGGTAGGTGAGGCCGACCCCGCGCAGCTCGATCACCGGGGTGCCGGCATCGTCGCGGCCGCCGTCGCCGCTGCCGTCGCCGAAGGCCTGCGTGCGATTCCGGGACCGCCGTGACAGGAGCCTCACCCGGTCTTCCCCCGGGTCTCCCCGGGCGCGACCCCGATCACCACTCGGGTTCCGGCGGCCAGTGCGCCCGCCCGGTCCGGGGCGACGGCCACGTAGCCGTCGCCGCGGGTGCCCGTGCGCACCTCGATGCGCCGCTGGGTGCCGTCCGCGGACACGGCGGTGACGACCGTACGTCCGTCCGCGCCGGCCGAGACGGCGGTGACCGGGACGACGAGCGCCTCGCCGTCGGTGGCGGCGGACTCGATGGTCAGCCGGACGTCCTGCCCGGCGAAACCTGCGGGCAGCGGCTGGTCGGCGCGGACCACCATCCGGAAGCCGAGATCGCCTCCGCCCGCGCCTGCTCCGCCGCCTCCGCCCTTGGCGTTCTGGCCGGGGTCCTGCTGCGGCTGCGGTCCGGCGGGCTGCGCGGCGGAGCGCTCGGTGGCGACCAGCGCCACCTTGCCGCGGACGTCCGTGCCGGCGGCCTCGGAGGAGACCACCACGGTCATCCCGGCGCGCAGCAGCTGCCGCTTGTCGTCCTTGAGGTAGGCCTCGACGACGAGTTCCCCGGCGGAGAGCGTGAGCACCGGCCCGGACACGGGGGCGCCCGGGCGGGCGGCGACCGAGCTGACGCGGGCGGGGTACGCGCCCAGGAACACGGCCTCGGCGGTGGGCAGCATCGGTCCGTCGGCGGCCTCGGCGGCCGCGAGCGCGGCCCGGGCCTCACCGAGCGCCTGCCGCGCCCGGGCGAGCTCCCGGCCCGAACCGGAACCGGAGGCGGGACTTGAAGCGGAGGCGGGGCCGCCGGTCGCCCCGGGGGCCGGTGCGGCCCCGCCCTTGCCGGATCCGCCATCCGCGGGCGCGCCCGTGAGGCCCGGACCCGCGGGCGCGGTCGGGCCGCTCGCGTCCTCCACGGCCCAGGTCGCGGTCCGCACGGCCTCCCGCGCCGACTTGAGCGCCGCGCCGCCGTCGGCCACGGCGGGCAGCGGCTGGTACCCGATGGCCCGGTAGCGGGCGGCGAGCGCGGCCTTCGTACCGGCCCCGAAGACCCCGTTCGCGTCGCCGCCCGTGCCGTGTCCGAGCTCGCGCAGCGCCTGCTGCAGCTGCGCGACGTCGTCGCCGGTGGCCCCGGGCCTGAGGTCGCGGTACATGGGCTGCACGCCGTGCAGGGTGAAGACCGGGCGCCCGGAGACCTCGGCGATCAGCTGCCCCGCCGCGACGGGGTCCCCGGCCTTCAGCGGCAGCTTCGTCACCAGGGCCGCCCCCGCACCCTCCCCGGAGCGCACGCCCTGCGGGGACACCGCAACGCTCTGGTCGGCGACCACCGTCCCGCGCATCACCACGGTCTGCGCGAGCACCCGCCGCTCGACCTCGGCGGTCAGGGCCCCCTGGGCGGGCGGACCGGTCTCCGCGGCCACCTGTGCGGGGGACTTCACCAGCGTGGTGGCCAGCAGTCCGCCGACCGCCATCAGCGCGGCCCCGCCGACGACCGCGAGCACCACCCGCCGTCCGCGCGCGAGCCCGCCGCGGTCGTCCTCGCCAGCCCCGGAGGCAGCCCCGGAGGCAGCCCCGGAGGCAGCCCCGGAGGCCGCCGGAGCCCCGCTGTCCGCCACGACGTGCTCCCGTTCGCTCATCTCTCGGGCCGGCACTTCTTCAACGCTTCGAGGTGGTCGCGCTTGAGCGCGGCCCACTGCTCGGGGGTGCCCTTGCGGTCGTCGATCTCGGCGGTGACCGGGTCCGGGTCCGGGTACCAGGAGACGCCCTCGGCCCGCAGGCACGCGGATTCCTTCTGCGCGGCGGCGACCTGCGCGGGCCCGGCCGGCTGCGGCTTCGGCGGGGGCGGCAGCAGCGGCTCGCAGGCCTTGTGCGCCTCCTCGTTCCAGGGCTTCGACTTGTCCTCGCGCGGAGCCCCGTAATCCGTGTGGACAATGGCCACGCCCTGCTTCTTCAAGCAATCGTAGTAGGCGATTTCCTCCGCGGTGGGCGGCGGACTGTCGCTTGCCACGGGTTGTCCGCTTCCGCCGCCGCATCCCGTCAGTGAAATGCACAGGAGGAGCAGTGGGATCGAATGCCTTGCGTGCACGACGGGTTTCCCTTGGGCGGTAGGAGTGGATTGTGCGCATCCGTTTGCAGGGTGGGGGAGGGGCGCGCGGCCAGATAGTAGAGAGCTGTGGCCGGTTGGGACAAGTTACCTATCAGACAGCAGAAATGACTGTCCATCAGCTGAGAAAAGACTTGTTCCGGCACCGGGTTCACTGTTGAATCCCCGCCGGGCGGAAAGGCATGATCCTGGCCCGCCCCGCACACTCCGACTTTCACCCGAAGAGTGAGGAAAGCGTGATGGACAACGCAATGCGGAAGCTGGCGGCGGGCTGTGTCGCCGCCGTTTCGGCCGGTGCCATTCTGCTGGGAACCGCGGGTCCGGCGGCCGCCTGGGCGCGCGACGGAAATCTGGAGAACCAGGAGTTCGGACTTTTCTACTGGCGTTCCCAGGGCGGTTGTGTCTTCGACCTGGTGACGAATGACGTGAACTTCAGCGACGACAAGTACCAGGGGTCCTGCTCGGCCAGCGGATCCTGGATCAACGACACCACCGAGTCCTACCGCAACCGGGACATCTACGCCTGGAAGGTCGGCACCGACAAGGACCTGGGCGGCAACGTCGGCGAGATCCCGTCGAACTACGCGGGAGACGCCTCCGACAAGTTCCGGAACAAGATCAGCTCGGCCAAGTACACCCTCCACCCGTAATCCGGATCCAGCAGAAGGAGTTCCACGCGATGCACAGCTCCCGGCGCCGCCGGCCCGCAGCCGCCCCGGCCGCCGCCCTGCTGACGGCCGTTCTCCTGACCGGCTGCGCAGGGTCCGGCGGCGCCGGGGGCGGCGAACCGGAACTCGGTCCCGTCGAGGTGAACCCGGCGACGGCCGCCCTGTCCCTTCCGATGGACGCGTACACGGACACCGAGGCCGAACGGATCCGGATGGGCCAGGTTCAGCAGGCCCTGGTCTCCCGGTGCATGGCGCGGTACGGCTTCACCTACGAGGGCGTGAGATCGGCCGAGGCCCCCGGCGCCGGGACCGAGGACCGCCACCGGTACCTCTTCGGTCTGGCCGATCCGCAGTTCGCGGCGGCCCACGGCTACGACAAGTCGGCCGGTTCGGGAACGCCGACCAAGCCCCGGGCGCCGGAGCTGAGCGACAGCGCGTACGTCGTGATGAACGGCGAGCAGCCCGGAAGCCAGGGCGGCAGGATCCCCGACGCGAACACCGAGGAGGAGGCCGCGACGGTGGACAGCGGCCTGACGGCGGCCGGGCAGAAGGTGCCGGCCGGCGGCTGCGGGCGGGAGGGGTACCGCAAGCTGTACGCCCCGACCAGGGACAGCGTGGACCTGCTCTTCACGTTCGGGCTGGCCTCGGAGGCGCACGACCGCTCCCGACAGGACTCCCGGGTTGTCGGCGCCCTCAAGAAGTGGTCGTCATGCATGGACAAGTCGGGATACGCCGGGATCGAATCACCGTACGACGTCGTGGAGAAGCTGGGCCTGGAGAACGACAGGGGCGGCCCGAAGGCCGTCACGGCGGCCAAGGCGGACGTCGCGTGCAAGCGGGAGGTGAACCTCGTCGGGATCTGGGGCGCGGTCGAGAAGGCATACCAGGAGCGGCTCGTCGAGGAGCACGCCGAGACGCTCACGCTCTACAGGAAGCAGCGGGAGGCCCGCTTCAAGCTGGCGGCCTCCCTGGGCTGAGAGGGCCCGCAGCGGCCCGGGAAGCACGAAGAACGGCCCCAGGGCCGGTACTCCACCCCCGAGCGGGGGAGTACCGGCCCTCGGCCGTTCACGGTGCTGCGAACTGAGCGGTGCTCAGAGGACGCGGACGGCGCCCGTCGGCTTGTCGTAGCTCAGGTTGCGCTCGACGATGCCCGTGCTGGGGTTCTGCGCGCCGACGAACTTGCCGCCGCCGACGTAGATGGCGACGTGGTAAGCGCTGCCCTTGGAGCCCCAGTACAGGATGTCGCCCGGCTGCAGGGCGTTCAGCGACACCGAGGTGCCGGCCGAGGACTGCGCCTGGGACATGCGCGGCAGGCTGATGCCGGCCTGACGGTAGGCCGCCTGGACGAGACCGGAGCAGTCGAACGAGGACGGACCGGTGCCGCCCATCACGTACGCCTTGCCGACCTGCGCGCGGGCGAAGTTGACGATGGCCGCGGCGGAGCCGGTGGCCGGGGCGGAGACGGTGCCGGTGCCCTGCGGCGCGGAGGCGCTCTTCAGCGTGGTGCGCTCGGTGCTGCGGCTGGAGCGCTCGGCCTCGGCCTTGCGGGTGGCCTCCTCCTTCGCCTTCTTCTCGGCCTTCTCGGCGTCGGCCTTCTTCTGGGCCTCTTCCTTGGCCTGCTTCGCCTCGGCGGCGGCGCCGGTTCGGGCGCTCTCCTCCTGGGCGGTCAGTTCGCCCTCGACGGCCGCGATGCGGGTGTTCTCGGCGGCCGTGGTGACGGCGGTGGAGACATCGGCCGCCAGGTCCAGGTTGAGGACCGGCATTTCGAGCGTCGTCTCGGCCACGGGCTCGGCGGACGGGGACGCGCTCGCGGTGCCGGCCATGGCCAGGGTGCTGAGGACGCCACCGGCAACTCCGGCGCGGACCGCGAGCTTCGAGGCGCTACGGCGGGGCTTCCGGTGGCTGGGTATGTGAGCGGTGTGGGACATGAGGACAACCGCTATCAGGGGGTCCGGGTTCCCTTCAAGAAACGTGGCTTGCGCCACAGTTGCGCGCGAAGGGCGCTAACCGGGCGCGTCTCGCTTCTTATTGACGCCGTAACGGGCGAAACGGACAGGCCCTCACAAGGCTGTGATCATGGGGTTTCGGTATTAAGTCCGAATTGATCCTTGACCTACCATCACTCCGCACAGATGGCCAAGCCCTCTTTCGGAAGCATCGATTCAGAGTGGCGCAGGTCACAGGGATGTCACGCCATGCGGACGCTGTGCTCCTCCCGTGACCTTCCTGTGAACGGCCCGAGAGGTTCGTGAACGGATGCACGCACTCGCGCGGCTCCTGGCTTGATCCTTTGCATCGCCCCCCGCGCGGCCGTCGGCGCTCCCGTCCGTCCCGCGCACGGCCCTCGTCTGCCCCGTGTCCACCTCCGTACACATGGGGTCCCCCGACCGGGCGACGCGGATCCCTTTATCACCCGTGCACCCCTCTTGCCAATTTGCCTGCAGCGGGCATCGTTTGATAGGGCAAGGCCCCCTCTACCTGCGGTAACGGGCCCGGATGTCACCTTTGGTGATCATGTGGATGCTTCGCGTATGAAGATCACCACTCATCGGGCTTCATGATCGTTCGTCAGGTGGTGGAGATCACAAACTCGGTGTTGCAACCCGTGTCGCAGATCACAGACGAGCAGGCATAAGATGCGCACCAGTCCGGCTTGTGAACTGCCTCACATGCAAGCGCTTGATCGAAAGCCTGATCTTCGCGAGGCGGGGCACGCGGCGCCGGCGGCGGTCCAACGGTCAAGGACGACTGGAAGGAGCGAGGAGCGTGAATGCGTACGCACCCATCCTCGTGCTCGGCGCCCTCGGCGCAGGGTTTGCGATCTTCTCCGTGGTCATGGCCACGCTGATCGGTCCAAAACGGTACAACCGGGCGAAGCTTGAAGCCTACGAGTGCGGCATCGAGCCGACGCCGATGCCGGCCGGTGGCGGCCGCTTCCCCATCAAGTACTACCTGACGGCGATGCTCTTCATCGTCTTCGACATCGAGGTTGTCTTCCTCTACCCCTGGGCCGTCACCTTCGACTCCCTGGGGATCTTCGGGCTCGTCGAGATGCTGCTCTTCGTGCTCACCGTCTTCGTCGCCTACGCCTACGTGTGGCGCCGCGGCGGCCTGGAATGGGACTGAGGGGCTGAATTTTCCATGGGACTGGAAGAGAAGCTGCCGAGCGGCTTCCTGCTGACCACCGTCGAACAGGCCGCGGGATGGGTGCGCAAGTCGTCCGTCTTCCCGGCGACCTTCGGTCTGGCCTGCTGCGCCATCGAGATGATGACCACCGGAGCGGGCCGGTACGACCTGGCCCGCTTCGGCATGGAGGTCTTCCGCGGCTCCCCGCGGCAGGCCGATCTGATGATCGTGGCCGGTCGGGTCAGCCAGAAGATGGCGCCGGTGCTGCGGCAGGTGTACGACCAGATGCCCGCTCCCAAATGGGTCATCTCCATGGGGGTTTGTGCATCCTCGGGCGGAATGTTCAACAACTACGCGATCGTCCAGGGCGTCGACCACATCGTCCCCGTGGACATCTATCTGCCCGGCTGCCCACCGCGCCCCGAAATGCTCATGGACGCGATCCTCAAGCTCCACCAGAAGATCCAGGGCTCCAAGCTCGGCGTGAACCGGGAAGAGGCGGCCCGTGAGGCGGAGGAGGCGGCCCTCAAGGCCCTCCCCATCATCGAGATGAAGGGGCTGCTCCGGTGAGCGAGACCCAAGAGCCGGAGAACGGCAGCAACGGCAGCGACGGAAGCAACGTCCCTGCGCCGCGTGCCCAGGGCCCCGAGGTCATCGGCGTCCGCAAGGGCATGTTCGGCGCCTCGCGCGGCGGGGACACCAGCGGCTACGGCGGCCTCGTGCGGACCGTGGCCCTGCCCGGCGCGACGAGCCGACCGTACGGCTCCTGGTTCGACGAGGTGGCCGACGAGCTCGAAGGCGCCCTGGAGGAGCAGGACCTGGTCCCCGGCAACGCCATCGAGAAGACGGTGGTCGACCGCGGCGAGCTCACCTTCCACATCGCCCGCGAGCACCTGGTCCGGGTCGCGCGCACCCTGCGTGACGACCCCGCGCTGCGCTTCGAGCTCTGCACCGGCGTCTCCGGCGTGCACTTCCCGGACGACAAGGGGCGCGAGCTGCACGCCGTCTACCACCTGCGCTCGCTCACACACGGCCGGCTCCTGCGGCTGGAGGTGTCCGTCCCGGACAGCGACCCGCACGTCCCCTCGCTCGTCACCGTCTACCCGACCAACGACTGGCACGAGCGTGAGACGTACGACTTCTTCGGCCTGATCTTCGACGGGCACCCGGCCCTCACCCGGATCATGATGCCGGACGACTGGCAGGGCTTCCCGCAGCGCAAGGACTACCCGCTCGGCGGCATCCCCGTCGAGTACAAGGGCGCCCAGATCCCGGCTCCCGACCAGCGGAGGTCGTACAGCTGATGTCCACGTCAAACAATGCCTCCGCCGGCCACGCCTCCGCGCGCGAGACGACCGAGGGCACCGTCTACACCGTCACCGGCGGCGACTGGGACGAGATCGTCCAGTCCGCGGCCAGGGCGGACGACGAGCGGATCGTCGTCAACATGGGTCCGCAGCACCCGTCCACCCACGGAGTGCTGCGCCTGATCCTGGAGATCGACGGCGAGACGGTCACCGAGGCCCGCTGCGGAATCGGCTACCTGCACACCGGCATCGAGAAGAACCTCGAATTCCGGAACTGGACGCAGGGCACCACCTTCGTGACGCGCATGGACTACCTGACGCCGTTCTTCAACGAGACGGCGTACTGCCTCGGCGTCGAGAAGCTGCTCGGCATCACCGACCAGATCCCGGACCGCGCCACCGTCATCCGCGTCCTGCTGATGGAGCTCAACCGGCTCTCCTCCCACCTGGTGTGCATCGCCACCGGCGGCATGGAGCTGGGCGCGACCACGATCATGATCTACGGCTTCCGCGACCGCGAGCTGATCCTCGACATCTTCGAGCTGATCACCGGGCTGCGCATGAACCACGCGTTCGTCCGCCCCGGCGGCCTCGCGCAGGACCTGCCCCCGGGCGCCGTCGACCAGCTGCGCGAGTTCGTCAAGACGATGAAGAAGAACCTGCCGGAGTACGACAAGCTCGCCACCGGCAACCCGATCTTCAAGGCCCGCATGCAGGACGTCGGCTACCTCGACCTCACCGGCTGCATGGCGCTCGGCGCCACCGGCCCGATCCTGCGCTCCGCCGGCCTGCCGCACGACCTGCGCAAGTCGGACCCGTACTGCGGCTACGAGAACTACGAGTTCGACGTGCCGACCACCGAGAGCTGCGACTCCTACGGGCGCTTCCTGATCCGCCTGGAGGAGATGCGCCAGTCGCTGCGGATCGTCGAGCAGTGCCTGGAGCGCCTGGAGCCGGGACCGGTCATGGTCGCCGACAAGAAGATCGCCTGGCCGGCCCAGCTGGCGATGGGCCCCGACGGCCTCGGCAACTCGCTCGACCACATCAGGAACATCATGGGCACCTCCATGGAGGCCCTCATCCACCACTTCAAGCTGGTGACCGAGGGCTTCCGGGTGCCGGCCGGCCAGGCGTACGCGGCCGTCGAGTCGCCCAAGGGCGAGCTCGGCGTCCACCTGGTCTCCGACGGCGGAACCCGCCCCTACCGGGTCCACTTCCGCGACCCGTCCTTCACCAACCTGCAGGCCATGGCCGCGATGTGCGAGGGCGGCCAGGTCGCCGACGTCATCGTCGCCGTCGCCTCCATCGACCCCGTGATGGGAGGCGTCGACCGATGACCGCCAGTCCTTCGAACCAGGGGGTCTCGCTGGGCATGCCCCAGCTGCCGGCCCCCGACTTTCCGGCGGAGGTACGCGAGCGCCTCGAAGCCGACGCCAGGGAGGTCATCGCCCGCTACCCCGACAGCCGCTCCGCGCTGCTGCCGCTCCTGCACCTGACCCAGTCGCAGGAGGGCTACGTCTCGCGCACCGGCATCCGCTTCTGCGCCGAGGTGCTGGGCCTGACCACCGCCGAGGTCACGGCCGTGGCCACCTTCTACACGATGTACCGGCGCAGGCCCTCCGGCGACTACCAGGTCGGGGTCTGCACGAACACCCTGTGCGCGGTGATGGGCGGCGACGCGATCTTCGAGGAGCTCAAGGAGCACCTCGGGGTCGGCAACAACGAGACCACCCCCGACGGCAAGGTCACCCTCGAACACATCGAGTGCAACGCGGCCTGCGACTTCGCCCCCGTGGTGATGGTCAACTGGGAGTTCTTCGACAACCAGACCCCCGAATCCGCCAAGGCCATGGTCGACGACCTGCTGGCCGGCCGCGAGGTCTCCCCGACCCGGGGCGCGCCGCTGTGCACGTACAAGGAGACCGCCCGGATCCTGGCCGGCTTCCCGGACGAGCGGGAGGGCGCGGTCGAGGCGACCGGCGGAGCCGGACCCGCCTCGCTGATCGGGCTGCGCATCGCGCGCGGCGAGTCCGCGCACACCCCGATCGTCCACCCGCGTGGCGAGGCCACCACCGAGGGAGGGGAGTGATGACCGTGTCCACCGAACTGAGCAAGAACGGCAGCCCGGAGAAGCTCCTCGCTCCCGTGCTGTCCTCGTTCTGGGACGAGCCGCGGTCGTGGACGCTGGAGACCTACCGGCGTCACGAGGGGTACGAGGGCCTGCGCAAGGCGCTCGCGATGACCCCGGACGACCTCATCGCGTACGTGAAGGACTCCGGTCTGCGCGGCCGCGGCGGCGCGGGCTTCCCCACCGGAATGAAGTGGCAGTTCATCCCGCAGGGCGACGGAAAGCCGCACTACCTCGTCGTGAACGCGGACGAGTCGGAGCCGGGGACCTGCAAGGACATCCCTCTCCTCTTCGCCAACCCGCACTCCCTCATCGAGGGAATGATCATCGCCTGCTACGCGATCCGCTCGGAGCACGCCTTCATCTACCTGCGCGGGGAGACGGTGCCCGTGTTGCGGCGCCTGCACGAGGCCGTGCGCGAGGCGTACGAGGCCGGCTACCTCGGCAAGGACATCGACGGCACCGGCCGCAACCTCGACATCACGGTGCACGCGGGCGCGGGCGCGTACATCTGCGGCGAGGAGACGGCGCTGCTCGACTCCCTCGAAGGCCGGCGCGGGCAGCCCCGGCTGCGGCCCCCCTTCCCTGCCGTCGAGGGGCTCTACGCCTGCCCCACCGTGGTGAACAACGTGGAGTCCATCGCCTCGGTTCCCGCGATCCTGAACAAGGGCAAGGACTGGTTCAAGTCGATGGGGACCGAGAAGTCCCCCGGCTTCACGCTGTACTCGCTCTCCGGGCACGTCGCCGGACCCGGCCAGTACGAGGCCCCGCTCGGCATCACCCTGCGCCAGCTCCTCGACATGAGCGGCGGGATGCGCCCCGGGCACCGGCTGAAGTTCTGGACCCCGGGCGGCTCCTCCACCCCGATGTTCACCGACGAGCACCTCGACGTCCCGCTCGACTACGAGGGCGTGGGTGCCGCCGGCTCCATGCTCGGCACCAAGGCCCTCCAGTGCTTCGACGAGACGACCTGCGTGGTGCGGGCCGTGACCCGGTGGACCGAGTTCTACGCCCACGAGTCCTGCGGCAAGTGCACGCCGTGCCGCGAAGGCACCTATTGGCTGGTCCAGCTGCTCCGTGACATCGAGGCCGGCAAGGGCGTCATGTCCGACCTCGACAAGCTGAACGACATCGCCGACAACATCAACGGCAAGTCCTTCTGCGCGCTCGGCGACGGCGCGGCCAGCCCGATCTTCTCCTCGCTCAAGTACTTCCGCGAGGAGTACGAGCAGCACATCACGGGCAAGGGCTGCCCCTTCGACCCCAGGAAGTCGACCCTCTGGGCCGACACGGAGGTGAACGCATGACCGTCACCACTACGGCGGCCTCCGGGGGCGCAGCGGCGGTCCCGCCGGAGAACACCGTCTCGCTGACCATCGACGGCGTCGAACTGTCCGTGCCCAAGGGCACCCTCGTCATCCGGGCCGCCGAGCAGCTCGGCATCGAGATCCCCCGGTTCTGCGACCACCCCCTCCTCTCGCCGGCCGGCGCCTGCCGCCAGTGCATCGTCGAGGTCGAGGGCCAGCGCAAGCCGATGGCCTCCTGCACCATCACCTGCACCGACGGCATGGTCGTCAAGACCCAGCTGACCTCCGAGGTCGCCGACAAGTCCCAGCGCGGGGTGATGGAGCTGCTGCTCATCAACCACCCGCTGGACTGCCCGGTCTGCGACAAGGGCGGCGAGTGCCCGCTGCAGAACCAGGCGATGTCGCACGGCAACGCCGAATCGCGGTTCGAGGGCAGGAAGCGCACCTACGAGAAGCCCGTCCCGATCTCCACCCAGGTGCTGCTGGACCGCGAGCGGTGCGTGCTGTGCGCGCGCTGCACCCGCTTCTCCAACGAGATCGCCGGCGACCCGATGATCGAGCTGCTGGAACGCGGTGCGCTCCAGCAGGTCGGCACCGGCGAGGGCGACCCCTTCGAGTCGTACTTCTCCGGCAACACCATCCAGATCTGCCCGGTCGGCGCCCTCACCTCGGCCGCCTACCGGTTCCGCTCCCGCCCCTTCGACCTCGTCTCCTCCCCGAGCGTGTGCGAGCACTGCGCGGGCGGCTGCGCGACCCGCACCGACCACCGCCGCGGCAAGGTGCTGCGCCGGCTCGCCGCCGAGGACCCCGAGGTCAACGAGGAGTGGATCTGCGACAAGGGCCGCTTCGGGTTCCGCTACGCGCAGCGCCCGGACCGGCTGACCACCCCGCTGGTGCGCAATGCCGCGGGCGAGCTGGAGCCGACGAGCTGGCCCGAGGCCCTGGAGGCGGCGGCGAACGGGCTCGCCGCCGCGCGCGGCCGGGCCGGAGTCCTCACCGGCGGCCGGCTCACCGTCGAGGACGCCTACGCGTACGCCAAGTTCGCGCGGGTGGTGCTCGACACCAACGACATCGACTTCCGGGCCCGCGTGCACAGCGCGGAGGAGGCCGACTTCCTGGCCTCGGAGGTCGCCGGGTGCGGGGTCGACCTCGGCGGGCAGTGGCTCTCGTACGCCGGGCTGGAGGCGGCCCCCGCGGTGCTGCTCGTCGGCATCGAGGCGGAGGAGGAGGCCCCGGGCGTCTTCCTGCGGCTGCGCAAGGCCCACCGCAAGCACAAGCAGAAGACCTTCTCCGTGGCCCCGTTCGCCACCCGGGGCCTGGCCAAGGCGGGCGGCACGCTGCTGGCCGCCGCACCCGGCACCGAGCCCGAGTGGCTCGACGCGCTGGCGTCGCGGACCGGCCTGGAGACCGGGGGAGCAGAAGCCGCCGACGCGGTGCGCCTGCCCGGCGCGGTCATCCTCGTCGGGGAGCGCCTCGCCGGGGTGCCGGGCGCGCTGACCGCGGCCGTACGGGCCGCCGGGGTGACCGGGGCGACCCTGGTGTGGATCCCGCGCCGGGCCGGTGAGCGGGCCGCCATCGAGGCGGGCGCCCTGCCGTCCCTGCTGCCGGGCGGCCGTCCGGCCACCGACCCGCGGGCCCGCGACGAGGTCGCCACCGCCTGGGGTCTGGACGAACTCCCGCACCGCTACGGCCGCGACACCGGCCAGATCGTCGAGGCCGCGGCGACCCGGGAGCTCTCGGCCCTGCTGATCGCGGGCGTCGAGGTCGCCGACCTGCCGGACCCGGCCCGCGCGCGGACCGCCCTCCAGGAGGCCTTCGTGGTCTCCCTGGAACTGCGGCCCGGCGAGGTCACCGCCCACGCGGACGTGGTCCTCCCGGTCGCCGCGGTGGCCGAGAAGGCGGGCGCGTTCATCAACTGGGAGGGCAGGGTCCGGCCCTTCGAGGCCGCGCTCAAGCCCGACCAGATGACCCGCCGGCTCGCCCCGGCCGACGCCCGCGTGCTGCACATGCTGGCCGACGCCGCCGACCGGCCGATCGCGCTGCCCGACGTGCACGCCGTACGCCGGGAGCTGGACGGGCTCGGCGCGTGGACGGGCGGGCGGGCCGCCGGGCAGAGCGCGGACACCGCGGCGCTGCCCCGGCCGGGCATCGGCGAGGCGGTCCTCGCGGGCCACCGGCTCCTCCTGGACCTCGGCCGGCTGCAGGAGGGCGACGACGCCCTGGCCGGTACGCGGCACGAGGCGAGCGCCCGGCTGTCGGCCGCCACGGCCGCCGAGACCGGCGTCAAGGACGGCGACGTCCTCGCGGTCACCGGCCCCGCCGGCACCGTGGAACTCCCGCTCCGGATCACCGAGATGCCCGACCGCGTGGTCTGGCTCCCGCTGAACTCCACCGGCTCCGGCGTCCTCGCCGACGCCGGCGCCCGCCCGGGCACCCTCGTGCGCATCGGCCCGGCGACCCCGGCCGGCGCAGGCGACACCACTGCGGAGGTGGGCGCGTGAACACCGTTCAACTCGCTGCCGAGGACCTGTCCCTCTTCGGACGGGACGTCTGGTGGCTCGTCGTCATCAAGGCGGTCTTCTGCTTCGCCTTCCTGATGGTGACGGTGCTCTTCTCCATCGTGTGGGAGCGCAAGGTCGTCGCCTGGATGCAGCTGCGCATCGGCCCGAACCGGCACGGTCCCTGGGGCATGCTCCAGTCGCTCGCCGACGGCGTGAAGCTGATGCTCAAGGAAGACCTGATCGTCAAGCGGGCCGACAAGGTGATCTACGTCCTGGCCCCGATCATCGCGGCGATCCCGGCCTTCATGGCCATCGCGGTGATCCCCTTCGGGCCCGCGGACGACGAGATCTCCATCTTCGGCCAGCGCACCACGATGCAGCTGACCGACCTGCCGATCGCGATGCTCTACATCCTCGCGGTGGCCTCGGTCGGCATCTACGGCATCGTCCTGGCGGGCTGGTCCTCCGGCTCGACCTACCCGCTCCTCGGCGGCCTGCGCTCCTGCGCGCAGATGATCTCCTACGAGATCGCGATGGGCGCGGCCTTCGCCTCGGTCTTCCTCTACTCCGGGTCCATGTCGACCTCGGCGATCGTGGAGGCCCAGGCGGACCGCTGGTTCATCGTCCTGCTGCCGGTGTCCTTCATCATCTACGTCATCACGATGGTCGGCGAGACGAACCGCGCCCCCTTCGACATGCCGGAGTCCGAGGGCGACCTGGTCGGCGGCTTCAACACCGAGTACTCGTCCATCAAGTTCGCGCTGTTCATGCTGGCGGAGTACGTCAACATGGTCACCGTCTCGGCGGTCTCGGTCACCCTCTTCCTCGGCGGCTGGCGGGCTCCGTACCCGATCAGCACCTTCTGGGAGGGCGCCAACCACGGCTGGTGGCCGATGCTCTGGTTCGTCCTCAAGGTGCAGCTGCTGCTGTTCTTCTTCATCTGGCTGCGCGGCACGCTGCCGCGCGTGCGCTACGACCAGCTGATGAAGCTCGGCTGGAAGGTCCTGATCCCGGTCTCGGTGGTCTGGCTGATGCTGGTGGCCACCGTCCGGGCGCTGCGCAACGAGGCGTACGACTTCAGCGAGATCGTCCTCTACGTCGGCGGCGCCGTCGTGGCGATCCTGCTGCTCTCCTTCGTCGCGGACGTCTTCCGCGACAAGCGCGAGAAGAAGACGGCGGCCGCCGAGGCCGTGAGCGACGCCGCGCCCTTCGACCCGCTGGCGGGCGGCTTCCCCGTACCGCCCAAGCCCGGCCAGCACCTGGCACCCGTACCGCGCAGGCGGTCCCGCACCGAGCGGGAGCTGATTGTCAGTGGCGGCACGAATACTGACAGTGACCGAGAGGAGGCTTGAGAGATGTCCGACGAGAAGTGGCAGAACCCGGTGGCGGGCTTCGGCGTGACCTTCAAGGCCATGTTCAAGAAGCGCCTCACCGAGCAGTACCCGGAGCAGCAGAAGACGACCGCACCGCGCTTCCACGGACGGCATCAGCTCAACCGGCACCCCGACGGTCTGGAGAAGTGCATCGGGTGCGAGCTGTGTGCCTGGGCCTGTCCCGCCGACGCGATCTACGTGGAGGGCGCGGACAACACCGAGGAGGAGCGCTACTCCCCGGGTGACCGGTACGGCCGCGTCTACCAGATCAACTACGCCCGCTGCATCCTGTGCGGGCTGTGCGTGGAGGCGTGCCCGACGCGGGCGCTGACCATGACGAACGAGTTCGAACTGGCCGACTCCAGCCGCGAATCGCTCATCTACACCAAAGAGCAGCTGCTGGCGGGTCTGACCGAGGGCATGGTCGAGGCCCCGCACTCGGTCTTCCCCGGCACGGACGACACGGACTACTACCGCGGACTGGTGACCGGGGCCGCCCCGGGCACCGTCCGGCAGGTCGCCGTGTCCAAGGGCGAAGTCGCCCCGGAGAACGGCCCGTCCGAGGGGGTGGACGCATGAGCGTCGTCGCCGCCTCCATGACCTCCACGGGCGAGGCGATCCAGTTCTGGATCCTCGGCACGGTCGCCGTCATCGGCGCCCTGGCCACGATCCTGATGAAGAAGGCCGTGCACAGCGCCCTCAGCCTGGCCGGGACGATGATCATCCTGGCCGTCTTCTACCTCGCCAACGGGGCGTACTTCCTGGGCGTCGTCCAGGTCATCGTCTACACCGGCGCGATCATGATGCTCTTCCTCTTCGTGGTCATGCTCGTCGGCGTCACCGCCGCCGACTCCCTGAAGGAGACCATCAAGGGGCAGCGCTGGATGGCCGTCCTGTGCGGGCTCGGCTTCGGCATCCTGCTGATCACCGGCATCGCCCACGCCGGGCTCACCCACTTCAACGGGCTCGGCCGGGTCAATTCCGCCGGGCACGTCGAGGGCCTGGCACAGCTGATCTTCACCAAGTACGTCTTCGCCTTCGAGATCACCGGCGCGCTGCTGATCACCGCGGCCGTCGGCGCGATGGTGCTCACCCACCGCGAGCGCACCGAACGGGCCGCCACCCAGCGCGAGCTCGCCGAGAAGCGCGTCCGCGAGGGCGTCCAGCTCCCGCCGCTGCCCGCGCCCGGCGTCTACGCCCGGCACAACGCGGTGGACGTCGCCGGTCTGCTGCCGGACGGCACCCCGTCCGAGCTGACCGTCAACAGGACGCTGCGCGCCCGGGGCCAGATCCGGGACGTCTCCAGCGAGGCGCTCGACGACCTCAAGGCACTGGAGCAGGCGTCCTCGGAGCGCCTCGGCCGTGAGGAGGCCTCGAAGTGAATCCGGTCAACTACCTGTACCTGGCGGCCCTGCTGTTCACCATCGGTGCCACCGGGGTCCTGATCCGCAAGAACGCGATCGTGCTGTTCATGTGCGTCGAGCTGATGCTCAACGCCTGCAACCTCGCCTTCGTCGCGTTCTCCCGGATGCACGGCAACCTCGACGGCCAGATCATCGCGTTCTTCACGATGGTCGTCGCCGCCGCGGAGGTCGTGGTCGGCCTGGCGATCATCGTGTCGCTGTTCCGTACCCGCCACTCGGCCTCGGTCGACGACGCCAGCCTGATGAAGCTGTAAGGGGTCGCTGTGGAGAACCTGATTGCGCTGCTGATCGCGGCGCCCCTGCTCGGAGCGGTGGTGCTGCTGTGCGGCGGCCGGCGCCTCGACAAGATCGGTCACTGGATCGGCACCCTGCTCGCGGCCGTCTCCTTCGGCATCGGCGTCGCACTGTTCGCCGACATGCTGGCCCGCAGTGCCGATGACCGGACCCTGTACCAGCGGCTGTACACCTGGATCCCCGTCGAGGGCTTCCAGGCGGAGATGGCCTTCCAGCTCGACCAGCTGTCGATGACCTTCGTCCTGCTGATCTCCGGGGTGGGCACGCTCATCCACGTGTACTCGATCGGGTACATGGAGCACGACGAGCGCCGCCGCCGCTTCTTCGGCTACCTGAACCTCTTCGTCGCGGCGATGCTGCTGCTGGTCCTCGCCGACAACTACCTGCTGCTGTACTTCGGCTGGGAGGGCGTCGGCCTCGCCTCGTACCTCCTGATCGGCTTCTGGCAGCACAAGCCCAGCGCGGCCACGGCCGCGAAGAAGGCCTTCCTGGTCAACCGCGTCGGCGACATGGGCCTGTCGATCGCGATCATGCTGATGTTCACCACCTTCGGCACCTTCGCCTTCGAGCCGGTGTTCGCCGCCGTGGGCGAGACCTCCGAGGGCATGCTCACCGCCATCGGCCTGATGCTGCTCCTGGCCGCCTGCGGCAAGTCGGCCCAGGTCCCGCTGCAGTCCTGGCTCGGGGACGCGATGGAGGGCCCGACCCCGGTCTCGGCCCTGATCCACGCGGCCACCATGGTGACGGCGGGCGTGTACCTGATCGTCCGCTCGGCCGCCGTCTTCAACGGGGCACCGGACGCACAGCTGGTCGTCACCGTCGTGGGCGCGGTCACGCTGCTCTTCGGTGCGATCGTCGGTTGCGCGAAGGACGACATCAAGAAGGCCCTGGCGGGCTCGACGATGTCGCAGATCGGCTACATGATCCTCGCTGCGGGCCTCGGCCCGATCGGCTACGTCTTCGCGATCATGCACCTGGTGACGCACGGCTTCTTCAAGGCGGGCCTCTTCCTCGGCGCGGGTTCCGTGATGCACGGGATGAACGACGAGGTCGACATGCGCAAGTACGGCGCCCTGCGGAAGTACATGCCGGTCACCTTCGTCACCTTCGGACTCGGGTACCTGGCGATCATCGGCTTCCCGGGTCTGTCCGGCTTCTTCTCCAAGGACATGATCATCGAGGCGGCCTTCGCGAAGGGCGGCACCGAGGGCTGGATCCTCGGCGGAGTGACCCTGCTGGGCGCCGGCATCACCGCCTTCTACATGACCCGCGTCATGCTCCTCACCTTCTTCGGCGAGAAGCGCTGGCAGGCCGACGCGGACGGCAACCCGCCGCACCCGCACGAGTCCCCGAAGTCGATGACCATTCCGATGGTCATCCTGGCCTTCGGCTCGGTCTTCGCCGGAGCCTTCTTCGAGATCGGCGAGCGCTTCCTGAAGTGGCTGGAGCCCGTCACGGGCTACTCGCACGGCAATCCGCCGGTCAGCGCCATGACGATCACCGCGGCCACCATGGTGATGCTCCTCGTCGGAGTCGGCATCGCCTGGGCGATGTACGGCCGCAGGCCCGTCCCGGTCGTCGCCCCGCGCGGCTCGCTGCTCACCCGGGCGGCCCGCAAGGACCTCTACCAGGACGACTTCAACCACGTCGTGCTCGTCCGGGGCGGGGAGCACCTGACCCGCTCGCTCGTGTACCTCGACCACAGCGTGGTCGACGGGGTGGTCAACGGGACGGCCGCCTCGGTCGGCGGGCTCTCGGGCCGCCTGCGCAAGCTGCAGAACGGCTACGCCCGCAGCTACGCGGTCTCGATGTTCGGGGGAACGGTGGTCCTGATCGCCGCGACCCTGCTGATGAGGGCGGTGTGAGATGAATTTCCCGCTTCTGACGGTGACGGCCGCGGTCCCCGCGGTCGGCGCGATCCTGACGGCGGCCGTCCCGGCCGCCCGCAGGACCGCCGCCAAGTGGCTCGCGCTGCTCTTCTCGCTGGCGACCCTGGCCCTGGCCGTGCTCGTCGCGGTCCGCTTCGACCCGGGCGGTGACCGCTACCAGCTCACCGAATCCCGCCCCTGGATCGCCGACTTCGGCGTCCGCTACGAGCTGGGCGTGGACGGGATCGGGGTGGTGCTCATCGGGCTCACCGCGCTCCTGATCCCCTTCGTGATCGCGGCCGGCTGGCACGACGCCGACCCCCTGGCTGCGTCCGACAGCGGCTCCGCCGCGGGCAAGAGCTACCGGTGGCGGCCGACCCAGGGCTTCTTCGCCCTGATCCTGCTGGTCGAGGCGATGGTGATCATCTCCTTCGAGGCCACCGACGTCTTCCTCTTCTACATCTTCTTCGAAGCCATGCTCATCCCGATGTACTTCCTCATCGGCGGCTTCGGGGACCGGGCCCACTCGGGCAGCGACGAGAACGCGGCCGCGCAGCGCAGCTACGCGGCGGTCAAGTTCCTCCTCTACAACCTGGTCGGCGGCCTGATCATGCTGGCCGCAGTCATCGGGCTGTACGTGGTCGCCGGGAACTTCTCGCTCCAGGAGATCACCGCCGCGCGCGCCGCGGGCACGCTCGACATGGCGACCAACACCGAGCGGCTGCTGTTCCTCGGCTTCTTCTTCGCCTTCGCGGTGAAGGCCCCGCTCTGGCCGCTGCACACCTGGCTGCCGAACGCGATGGGGGAGTCCACCGCCCCGGTCGCCGTACTGATCACCGCGGTCGTCGACAAGGTCGGCACCTTCGCGATGCTCCGCTTCTGCCTCGGGCTCTTCCCGGACGCCAGCAAGTGGGCCACCCCGGTGATCCTGGTACTCGCCCTGATCAGCATCGTCTACGGCGCGCTGGTCGCGGTGGGCCAGCGCGACATCAAGCGGCTGGTCGCCTACGCCTCGATCTCGCACTTCGGCTTCATCATCCTGGGCATCTTCGCGATGACCTCCCAGGGCCAGTCCGGCGCCACCCTCTACATGGTCAACCACGGCCTGTCGACGGCGGCGCTGATGCTGGTGGCCGGCTTCCTGATCTCGCGGCGCGGCTCGCGGCTCATCGCCGACTACGGCGGTGTCCAGAAGGTGGCCCCGGTCCTCGCCGGCACCTTCCTGATCGGCGGCCTCGCCACCCTGTCACTGCCGGGCCTCGCACCCTTCGTCAGTGAATTCCTCGTCCTGGTCGGCACGTTCGCCCGGTACCCGGTCATCGGCATCATCGCCACGATCGGCATCGTGCTGGCGGCGCTCTACACGCTGGTGCTCTACCAGCGCACGATGACCGGTCCCGTGAAGGAGGAGGTCCGCACCATGCCGGACCTGCGCCTGCGGGAGGTACTGGTGGTCGCCCCGCTGATCGCGCTGCTGATCGGACTCGGCGTCTACCCGAAGGTGCTCACCGACATCGTCAACCCGGCGGTGGAGCACACCATGTCGGATGTGAAGCAGACGGACCCGAAGCCCGAGGTCGACGTCGAAGCCAAGAACGGGGAGGCGGCGAAGTGAGCACACTGACTTCCGCCCACAGCCTGTGGACACTGGCGGCCGAGGCACCGGCCGACCGGATCCCGGCACCGACCATCGAGTACGCGCAGCTCGCGCCCACGCTGATCGTGGTGGGCGCGGCGGTCCTCGGGATCCTCGTCGAGGCATTCGTGCCCCGCAAGGCCCGCTACTACGTCCAGGTGTTCCTCGCGGTCGCCGCGCTGGCCTCGGCCTTCGCGGCGGTCGTCGGCCTTGCGGCCGGCGGGTACGGATCCACCAAGGCCCAGATCGCGGCCATGGGCGCCATCGCCGTGGACGGCCCGGCGCTCTTCCTGCAGGGCACCATCCTGCTGGCCTCGATCGTCGCGGTCTTCACCTTCGCCGAGCGGCGCCTCGACCCCGCCGCGCACGGCAACCGGGTGGACTCCTTCGCCGCCCAGGCGGCGTCCGTACCGGGCAGCGACAGCGAGAAGGCCGCCGTCAAGGCGGGCTTCACCACCACCGAGGTCTTCCCGCTGGCCCTGTTCGCGATCGCCGGGATGCTGATCTTCCCGGCGGCCAACGACCTGCTGACCCTGTTCATCGCGCTGGAGGTCTTCTCCCTCCCGCTGTACCTGCTCTGCGCCGTCGCCCGCCGCCAGCGGCTGATGTCGCAGGAGGCCGCGGTGAAGTACTTCCTGCTGGGCGCCTTCTCCTCCGCCTTCCTCCTCTTCGGCATCGCGCTGCTCTACGGGTACGCGGGCTCGGTCTCGTACGCGGTGATCGCCGACGTGGTCGACGGCACGGTCACGAAGATCGACCCGGCGCTGGCCTCCACCATGGGCAACGACGCGCTGCTGCTGATCGGCGGGGCGCTGATCCTGATGGGCCTGCTCTTCAAGGTCGGCGCGGTTCCCTTCCACATGTGGACCCCGGACGTCTACCAGGGCGCCCCGACCCCGGTCACCGGATTCATGGCGGCGGCGACGAAGGTGGCCGCCTTCGGTGCTCTCCTGCGCCTCCTCTACGTGGTCCTGCCGGGCCTGCGGTGGGACTGGCGTCCGGTGATGTGGGCGGTGGCCATCGTCACGATGCTGGCGGGCGCGGTGATCGCCGTGACCCAGACGGACGTCAAGCGGCTGCTGGCGTACTCCTCGATCGCGCACGCCGGCTTCATCCTGGCCGGTGTGATCGCGACCTCGGCGGAGGGGGTCCAGGCGGTCCTCTTCTACCTGGCCGCGTACTCCTTCGTGACGATCGGCGCCTTCGCGGTGGTCACGCTGGTGCGCGACGCGGGCGGCGAGGCGACCCACCTGTCCAAGTGGGCGGGCCTGGGCCGGCGGTCACCGCTGACGGCGGCCGTCTTCGCGGTGTTCCTGCTCGCCTTCGCGGGCATCCCGCTGACCTCCGGCTTCACCGGGAAGTTCGCCGTGTTCAGGGCGGCGGCGGAGGGCGGCGCCGGGGTGCTGGTCGTGATCGGTGTCATCTCGTCCGCGATCGCCGCGTTCTTCTACATCCGGGTGATCGTCCTGATGTTCTTCAGCGAGCCGAAGGCCGACGGCCCGACGGTGGCGGTGCCCTCGCCGCTGACGATGACCACCATCGCGGTGGGCGTCGCGGTCACCCTGGTCCTGGGCCTGGCCCCGCAGTACTTCCTGGAGCTTGCGGGACAGGCGAGCACCTTCGTCCGCTGACCGGTTCGCCGCACGACACAGGGCCCGGCCCCCTTCGGGGGAGCCGGGCCCTGGTGCGCCGGGGCGTCAGCCGGTGCTGCGGCGTGCAGGCATGATCTGGTTGAGGTCCAGGTCGATGGGGAAGGGTACGGAAACCTTCAGCCGGTCGTGGAAGATGCCGGTGGCGACGTACACCCTGGTCGCAGGTTCGAGTTCGTAGACGTAGACCACGGCCCGCCCCTCCTTGTTCTCCACCCGCCAGAAATGCGGGATCATGGCGCGGGCGTACTTGACCGGCTTCGCCTCACGGTCGCGAGCCACCGATTCCGGGGACACCACCTCGATCGCGAGCCGGACGGAACCGGCGGGAAGCCGGGTCTGGTCCGGATCCTCCTCGGGTTCCTTCGGGACGACGATCACATCCGGCTCCGGACGGTTGTGACGGTCGATGTCGATGGTGAACTCCCGCAACACCTCCAGTCCGTCCGGCACGACGGACTCCAGTTGCCGTTCGAAGAAGTTCACAGCTCGCAGGTGGAAACGGGTCTGCGGACTCACGAAAACAAGGCTCCCGTCGATCAGCTCCGTGTGCGGAGGCAGATTCGGAAGCGTGTCCAGGTCGTCGGCAGTCCAGCCGCCCGGGGGCGGGATCGGCCAGCTGTGTTCCGGGTTCATCAGTGCTCCCATGAGCCGCAGTCTCGCGAGTGCGACCAGCGTATCGCCGGAGTTCTCGCGAGAGCCGTCCTTACGGGTGAGTCATATGTGCTTGGCACTTGACCGTACCGGCGGGCGCGGACTAGTGGCCGTGCGCGTGGGGGGCCGGTTTGCCCGGGGTGGGGGCCTTCTTCGGGCAGGTCAGGGCCGGGTTCCAGTTGTGGAAGCGGCCGGCCGGGTTCTCCTTGTACGCCCACAGGTGCAGGTCGTAGTGCTTGGGCATGCCCGCCCAGTGGCCCGGCATGGGTCCGTCGAAGGGCAGACCGAACATGCTCGGCCGGTCGTCGGAGGTCTTCAGGTTCTGGTCCCGGTCGGTCGACATCCACTCCACGGTCTCCAGCCTGCGGCGGCCGTCCCGGTCCTTCTCCCTGCTGTAGAGGAGCGCGGTCGGCCTCGCGGGGTCCTTCGAGCCCCAGTTGGCCTGCTTGACGTAGTGGTAGTTCATGGCGCCCACCCCGAACGGGTTGGTCATGCACTCCTCGCCGTGCGGGACGTACCCGTCCTTGAGGGCCTCCCGCTCGTCCGCGTACTTGGCCGTCGCCGCGATCGCCTTCGCCATGTCCCGCATGGCCTTCGCGTTGCGCGGGTCGGGCGCGGGGCCCTCCACCCCGTGCGCCGGGGCCACGGTGGCCAGCCCCAGCGACACGGCGGCGGTGATGACGAGGGCGGCCTTGCGGGCACGGGGCGACATGGGGACTCCTGTCGTTGACGGTCTTTCCGTCCACCATCCCGGCGCCCCGCGGGCCCTGCACGCCGCGCACCCCCAAACGGGGGCGCGGCGGACCGCGGGCTACACCGTGTGCCCGGATCCGGATCCGGGAACGGCACCGTCAGGGACGGTCAGTTCGGCGACCAGGGCCGCACGCAGGCGTTCGTACGTGGGTGCGAGGCGGCGCAGTGCCGTGGCGGCGGCCGCGTCGTCGCCGGTGACCAGCAGGAACTGCAACTCGCCCACGATCTCGGCCTGTTCCACCGCGACGGCCGCGGGCCCGGCCAGACCCAGCGCGGCGAGACACGTCGCCGCGTCGCTCAGGCGGCGGGCACCGACCCGGACCGCGAACATCGTGAGCAGGGTGCGGATGCCCGGATCCAGTCCCCGGGACAGCCGGGCGGCCAGCTCCTGCGCCGCCGCGGCCCCGCCCACCGAACCGGGCGGCACCGGCAGGTCCTGACGGCCGGCCAGCCACTGCACCATCCCGGGCAGCGAGTCCCGCAGCGCCTCGGCCCCGCCGACCTCCCGCTCGCGCACGAAGCCGGTGCGCAGCACGTACGGGGCATCGGTGTAGGCGACCGACTCGGCGGCCCAGGCCGCGAGGAACGCCCCGGTGGGCAGGGTGGCGTACGGGTGTCCCTGCGGGTCGTGGAGCCGGACGCGCTCCTCGTCGGCCGACAGGACCACGACGTAGTGGTCGCCGCCGTCGGCGCACGGGGTCCCCGGCCGGTACAGGAGCAGCCCCATGTCCACCGGCCCGACGAGGACCGGCCCCCGTCGGCAGGCGGCCCGCAACCGCTCCAGCGCCTCCTGCCGTGTTCCGCCTGCGCTGCGTTCGCACCGCCACCCCAGCAGCTCGATCGCGGAGTCGAGCCCCAGCTCCGGGTCCCATCCGAAGGGATCGAACAACGGCAGGGCGCCCGCGATGAACTGCATGCCGAACGGCGATCCCGTCAGCGTCTCGATCACGGCGGGCGAGGGCGCGCCCGGCCCGAGCACCATCGCGAGGGAGTGGGTGTAGCAGTAGGGGCCGGACCCCACGTAGTCGAGCATGACGCAGCCTTTCCTCGGAACGTGGGGTCCACGTGACCGCCTGACACCGTGTGAGGGTCAAGGGGGAAGGGCCGCCCCGGGCGCCGGGTTCAGGCCGCCCGACCGGCGTACGCGCGGACGTCCGCGTCCGGGTCCGTGACCGCCGTGGCGAGGGCCGCCCTGGCCTCGGCGGTGTCCCGGTGGGCGAGGAGGGAGAGGACCGCGGCCTTGCGGACGTCGGCGTTGCGGTCGGCCAGCGCCCCGGCCAGGGCCGGTACGGCCACCCCGGCCGCGGCGGCCGCCAGTGCCGCGGCCGCCCCGGACCGCACCTGCCATGCGGCATCCCCCAGGGCCGCCACCGCCGTCCCGGCGTACCCCGCCGGGCAGCCCGCCCGGGCCAGGGCCGCCAGCGCCGCCCCCCGCACCAGCGGGTCCGCGTCGGCCAGCAGCGGGTCCAGCGGGGCCGGGGCCGGGGCGTGCACCGAGGCCAGGCCCTTGGCCACCGCCACCCGTACCTCGCGGGCCGGGTCCGCGGCGGCCGCGGCCAGCTCCGGGACCGCGTCCACCGAGACGAGCCCCCGGACCGCGTGGATCCGGACCTCCGGGTCGGCGTCCGCCAGCGAGGCGGCGTACAGCCCGGCGTCGCCCAGCCGCAGCGCCCGCAGGGCTTCGAGGGCGGCGGAGTGCACCGCGGGGTCGGGCACGGCGAGGGCGGCACGCAGGCCCGCCCCCAGCTCCGGCCCGCCCGGCAGGACCTCCACGAGCTCGCGCAGCGCGGCCGCGGCGGCCGCCCGTACGACGGGATCCTCATCGGCGAGGCGCGCGGCCAGCGCGGGTCCGGCGCCGGCCGGCACGGTCTCGCCGAGCGCGGCCACGGCGGCGGCCCGCACCGCCGGATCGGGGTCGGCCAGGTAGGGCGTCAGGGCGGCCAGGTCGGGCGACTCCTCGGCCAGGGCGAGGAGTTCGAGGATCCGGGGCGAGGAACCGGAGCCGTGCGGGGCCGCGGGTACCGCGTCCGGGCCGTCGGGGACCGGGGAGGCATGCGCGCGGGCCGCAGGAGCCGCCTCGCGGGCACCCGCCGTGGCCACCGGGACCAGGGCGACCTCGCCCAGGTTCCGCGAGGGGCCGCCGGCCGGGGCGAACCCGTCGACCGGCACCAGGTACGGCTCCACCGGCCGGGCGGTGAACTCCATCGCCCCCGAGGCTGATTTCCGCAGGTCAAGGTGGTGCAGCCAGCCCGAGTCGTCGCGCTCCGGGTGGTCGAGCCGCTCGTGGTAGAGGCCCCAGCGGGACTCCGTACGGGCCAGGGAGGAGCGGGCCGCCATCTCCGCGCAGTCCCGGATGAAGGACACCTCCGCGCACCGCATCAGCTCGTGCGCGGTGGTGGCGCCCATCTCCTCGATCTCGCCGGTCATCCGGTCGAAGGCCGCCACGGCGAGCGAGAGCTTCGCGCCCGTCTTCGGCGGGGCCACGTAGTCGTTCACGAACCGCCGCAGCTTGTACTCCACCTGCGGCTGCGGCGGCCCGTCCGGATTGCGCAAGGGGCGGTAGATCAGCTCGTGGGCCGCCGCCAGCTGGTCGGCGGGCAGCGCGCCCTCGTACGCCGTGTACCGCGCCGCGTCCCCGCCCGCCAGATCGCCGAAGACGAACGCCCCGATCATGTAGTTGTGCGGTACGGACGCCAGGTCCCCGGCCGCGTACAGCCGGGGCACCGTGGTGCGGGCGTGGTCGTCGACCCGGACGCCCGACGCCGAGTGGCCGCCGCACAGCCCGATCTCCGAGATGTGCATCTCGATGTCGTGGGTGCGGTAGTCGTGGCCGCGGCCCGCGTGGAAGGTCCCGCGCGTCGGCCGCTCGGTGGTGTGCAGGATGGACTCCAGGGAGGCCACCGACTCCTCCGGCAGGTGGCTGAGCTTGAGGTACACCGGGCCCCGGTCGGAGGCCAGTTCGGCCGCGAACTCCGCCATCATCTGCCCCGACCAGTAGTCGGAGTCCACGAACCGCTCGCCGTGCCGGTTGACCTGGTAGCCGCCGAAGGGGTTCGCGACGTACGCGCACGCCGGCCCGTTGTAGTCCTTGATCAGCGGGTTGATCTGGAAGCACTCGATCCCGGTCAGCGCGGCGCCCGCGTGGTAGGCCATGGCGTAGCCGTCGCCCGCGTTGGTCGGGTTCTCGTACGTGCCGTACAGGTATCCGGAGGCCGGCAGTCCGAGCCGTCCGCAGGGGCCGGTCGCCAGGATCACCGCCCCGGCGCGCACGGTCACGAAGGCCCCGGTGCGGGTGTTGAAGGCGGCCGCGCCGATCGCCCGGCCGTCCTCGGGCGAGGTCAGGACCCGTACCGGCATCACCCGGTTCTCGATCCGGATCCGCTCGCGCATCTCGCGGCGGCGCAGCTGCCGGTAGAGGACCTTCTTGACGTCCTTGCCCTCGGGCATGGGCAGCACGTACGAGCCCGAGCGGTGGACCTGGCGCACCGCGTACTCGCCGTGCTCGTCCTTCTCGAACTTCACCCCGTACGCCTCCAGGCGCTGCACCATCGCGAACCCGCGCGTGGCGGTCTGGCGGACCGTGGACTGGTCGACGATGCCGTCATTGGCCCGGGTGATCTCGGCGACGTAGTCGTCGGGCTCGGCGCGGCCCGGGACGACGGCGTTGTTGACCCCGTCCATGCCCATGGCGAGCGCCCCGGAGTGGCGTACGTGCGCCTTCTCCAGGAGCAGGACCCGCGCGCCGCGCTCCGCGGCGGTCAGCGCCGCCATCGTGCCGGCGGTGCCGCCGCCGATGACGAGGACGTCGCAGGAGAGTTCCTCGGCGTCGCCGATCGCGGGGATGTCCATGGTGCGGCCCTTCAGAGTGAGTTGATGATCTGCTGCCGGAGCCCGGCGTGCGCGGCCCCGCGGTCCCGCGGCTGCGGTACGGGGAGCACTTGCGCGGTGCCGAGCAGTGCGACGCGGTCGCCCAGGAACAGCGCCTCGTCCACGTCGTGGGTGACGAAGACGACCGTCGCGCCGGTGCCCGCGAGGACGTCCACGAGGAGGTCCTGCATCTCGGCTCGCGTCTGGGCGTCGAGCGCCCCGAAGGGTTCGTCCATGAGGACGGCGCGGGGGCGCGCGGCAAGGGCGCGGGCCAGCTGCACGCGCTGGCGCTGCCCGCCCGAGAGCTGGTGCGGGAACTTGTGCGCGTGCCCGGCCAGGCCGACCCGCTCCAGCCACTGCTCGGCGGTCCGCCGCCGGGCCCGCCGGGCGGCACGCGACGGATCGAACACGGGGGAGCGGCCGTGCCGGTCGGGCGCCGCGCCCTTCTCCTCGGACGGGCCCCGCGAGTGCCCGATGGCGAGCGGGAGTTCGACGTTGGCCCGGACCGTGCGCCAGGGGAGCAGGGCGTCGTCCTGGAAGACCAGCGCCCGGCCGGCGTCCGGGCCGCGGACCGGGGCGCCGTCCTGTTCCACCAGGCCGTCGAGCGGCGGCAGCAGCCCCGCGAGGGTGCGCAGGAGCGTGGACTTGCCGCAGCCGGACGGGCCCACGACGGCGAGCACCTCCCCGGGCTCGACCGTCAGATCGACCCCGTCGAGCACCGCGTTCCCCCGGTGCCCGAGCCGTACGCCGCGCAGCGCGAGCCGAGCCCCGTGCGGCGCGGGGTGCGCGGCGGCGCCGGGACCGGTTCGGGCATCTGCCTGGGTCAGGCTCATGGGGTCACCTCTCGGGTCTGCTCGGGAAGGGCCCCCGATCCGGGACGCGGGCCGGTCGCGCCGGCCCGGGCCGCGGCCGGGTGCGGGGCCCGGGGCGATCGGCCGGGGCGCCGCCACGTACGGGTGCGGGCGGCCGAGGACGGCACGGGGCCGGAGGAGTCGCGCGCCGGGAGCCACCGAGTCAGGCGGCGGCCCGCCCGCTCCACCGCGGTGGAGGTCAGCCAGCCCAGCGCGCCGATGGTGACCATGCCGACGAAGACCCCGGGGTAGTCGATCACCGTGTAGTCCTGCCAGGTCCGGTAGCCGACCCCGTACTCGCCGGAGATCATCTCGGCCGAGATCACGCAGATCCAGGACACCCCGATCCCCACCGACAGGCCCCCGAAGATGCCCGGCAGGGCACCCGGCAGGACCACGGAGAAGAGGATCCGGGCGCGCCCGCCGCCCATGGTCAGGACCGCCTCCTCCCACACCGGGGTCAGCGCCCCCACCGCGTGCCGCGTCGAGACCAGCACCGGGAAGAAGGCGGCCGCGCAGGTGATGAACACGATCCCCTGCTCATTGGTGGGGAACAGCAGGATCGCCACCGGGACCAGGGCGATGGCCGGGACGGGCCGCAACACCTCCAGCAGCGGGCCCAGCACGTCCGCCGCGATCCGCGACCGGGCGATCGCCGTGCCGACCGCCACCCCCAGGACCGCGGCGAGCGCGAAGCCCGTCACGATCCGGCGCAGGCTGGAGACGAGGTCCTGCCAGTAGGGTCCGGTCCCGGCCCGCTCGGCGAACGCCCCGGCGACCTCGCCCACCGTCGGGAACTGCTCGAAGCGCAGCCACAGGTTCACGTCCAGCGAGGTCAGCCCCTGCCACACGAGCAGGGCCGCGCCGAGCGAGGCCGCCCTCAGCAGCCGGCGGCCGCCCGTCATGACGCCAGGGCCCCGGCCTCGGCGAAGCTCACGATCCGTGCCCCGGACCCCTGGTGCGCCTCGACGTACGCCTTCGCGCCCGCGGGCGTGACGAAGGCGCGCAGCTCCGTTCCCTCGGCGACCCACACCGCCCTGTCGGCGAACCAGAGCGTCCCGGTCACCGCGTCGGGCACGTACGCCGCCCGGACGTCCGCGCCGTGCACCGCCCTGAGCAGCTCGCGCGGGGAGTCGAAGGACTGGGTGCGGGCCTGCCCCTTCAGCCACAGCTCGGGGCGGGCCGCCACCGCCTTCGGGTACTCCGCCGTCTCGGCGGCCGCCCGCTCGAGGGGCTCGGGGTCCACGAAGGCGTCCACGTCCACGTCGCCGACCAGCTTGGCGTCCTTCAGCACCGGCACGTCCTGCTTCAGCGCGTCGATCAGCTCCGGGCGCAGGGCCGGGTCGAAGGTGGCGATGCCGTTCGCCCCGTTGTAGAGGTACACCACCTCGGCGGGCAGCCCGGTCTCCTTCGCCACCGACTCGGCGGCCGCGACCGGCTCCGTGCGCAGGTGGTCGGTGGCCCGGCGCTGCGCCCGCAGGAAGTCGTCCAGCACGCCCGCCCGCTCGCGGGCGAACTTCTCCCGCACGGTGACCCCGTGGAAGGTCGGCAGGTTCAACTCGGCGCCGTCGTACAGGGCCTTGGCCCGGCCCTCGTAAGCCAGCTGCCCCGGCCACGCCACGAACTGCGAGAGCGCGTCGACGCTGCCCGCCTGGAGCGCCGAAGCGCCCACGCTGGGCTGCTGGTTGAGCTTCTCGATGCCGGCCGACGGGTCGATCCCGGCGCGCTGCAGGGCCCGTACCAGGGTCCCGTCGGCCGCCGAGCCGACGCTCGTCGAGACCTTCTTGCCGCGCAGGTCGGCGAGGGACTCCAGCTTGGAGTCCGGGGCCGTGACGACGGTGTTGAGTCCGCCGCGCAGGTTGTAGCCGGTCACGGAGACGAGGCGGGTGGGCTGCTTGAGCTCCTTGCCGCGCACCGCGTTGATGAGCAGCGGGAAATCGCCCATCGAGCCGATGTCGATCTTCCCGGCGGTCATCTGGGCGGTGATCGGGGCGCCGGTGGCGTAGTCCTGCCAGTCCACCCTGTAGGTGACGCCGTCCTTCCTGCCGCGCGCGGCGAGCTCCTGCTCGAAGTAGCCGAGGGAGCGCAGCAGGGTGCCGGCGGTGACGGTGTTGATGGTCTTGGACTGGTAGCCGACGGTCACGGTGACCGTCTTGGAGCCGGCGGCGCCGGCGGAGCCCGAGCAGGCCGTGGCCAGCGGGGCGAGGAGCAGGGCGAGCGCCGCGGGCGCGAGTGCCTTCGTGCGGGTCGTGCGCATGGGGACGGGACCTTTCACCGGAGCAGGTAGGGCATGTTGACGGTGACCGCGCCGGTGGGACAGCGGGCGGCGCACGGGCCGCAGTACCAGCACTCGTCGACGTGCATGTGGGCCTTGCCGTTGTCCTCGCGGATCGCGAGCGAGTCGAGCGGACACATGTCGACGCAGAGGGTGCAGCCGTCGATGCACAGGGACTCGTCGATGGTCACGGGCACGTCGCCGCGCTGGGGGACCACGGGCATGGCTGTCTCCAGGAATGTGGGTGCGTTCGGTGTCGGAGGGCTCAGAGGGAGCGGCGCAGCAGGCCGCTCATGGTGATCCGGTCGCCGCGGAAGCGGATGAACTCCAGGTCCACGGGCCGGCCGTCGCCCAGGTGGGTGAGCCGCTCCAGCATCAGGACGGCCGCCCCGCGCGGGGCCTGCAGGACGGCGGCGGAGTGCGCGTCGGCGTTGACGGCCTCAAGGGTGATCTCGGCGTGGCCGAGCGGCTGCCCGGTCAGCTGCTCCAGGAGCCGGAAGACGTCGGTGTTCTCCAGGTCGCAGCCGAGCAGTCCGGCGCCGATGTCCATCGGGACGTAGGTGAGGTCGAGGGAGAGCGGCAGCCCGTTCAGGCGCCGCAGCCGTTCGATGTAGAGGACGTCCGCGTGCTCGGGCAGGCCGAGCCGCCCGGCGACCGGGGCGGGGGCGCGTACGGGGCCGACCGTGCGGACCTCGTTGGTCACCCGGCCGTGCTCGTTCAGGGTCTCGGCCAGACCCTGCAGCCGGTCGAGGCCGTGCGGGTACTTCTCGCAGACCACGACGGTGCCCACGCCCGGGCGCCGCTCCACGAGCTGCTCGCCGCGCAGCAGGTCGAGGGCCTGGCGGACGGTGTTGCGGCCGGCGCCGTACGCGTCGGCGAGATCGCTCTCCAGGGGGAGGACCCCGCCGGGGTAGCCGCCCGCCAGGATCTGGTGGCGCAGCAGGTCGGCGAGCTGCCGCGCCTGGTCCGCGCGCAGTCGCCGCCGGCGCGCGGCTGCGACCGGGACGGTGTGCGTGGCGGTTCGTTCGGCTGGCATGGCAGGGAACGTACCGGCGGCCCGGCGCCGGTGGTGTTGCTGCAGTGTTGCGCCACCTGATGGCGCTTCCGCAGGGCTCTGAGCTGCGGTTTCGGGGGGGGGGGGGGAAGATAAGCCACCCCCCC
>NZ_JBSGXU010000029.1:44201-60684 GCF_053610205.1 Streptomyces sp. NPDC054932
GTGTACAATTACCCCCCCACCCCCCCTACCGAAGGGTGGACTACCGCGATCCCACGATGCGGCCGGTGACCTCGCCGAGGCCGACGCGCGTGCCGTCCGGGCCGGGGGCCCAGGCGGTCAGGGTGACGGTGTCCCCGTCCTCCAGGAAGGTGCGCTTGCCGTCGGTGAGCTCGATGGCGTCGCGGCCGTTCCAGGTGAGCTCCAGCAGCGAACCGCGCTGGCCGACCTCGGGACCGCTGACGGTGCCGGAGCCGTAGACGTCGCCGGTGCGCAGGGAGGCGCCGTTGACGGTCATGTGGGCGAGCTGCTGGGCGGCCGTCCAGTACATGGAGGCGAAGGGCGGCTGCGCCACCTCCTGCCCGTTGATGGAGACGGTGATGTGCAGGTCGAAGCCGCCGGGGCGGTCGAGGGCGGCGTCGTCCAGGTAGGGCAGGAGCGGGAAGTCCCGGGCGGGCGGGGTGACGCGGGCGGCGTCCAGGGCCTCCAGCGGGGTGACCCAGGCGGAGACGGAGGTGGCGAAGGACTTGCCGAGGAAGGGGCCGAGCGGCACGTACTCCCAGGCCTGGATGTCCCGCGCCGACCAGTCGTTGAGCAGGAACAGCCCGAAGACGTGGTCCTCGAACGCGCCCAGCGGCACCGGGGTGCCCAGCTCGGAGGGGGCGCCGACGACGAAGCCGACCTCCGCCTCGATGTCGAGCTTGACGGACGGGCCGAAGACGGGCGCCGGGTCGGTGGGCGCCTTGCGCTGCCCGCAGGGGCGTACGACATCGGTGCCGGAGACCACGATGGTGCCGGAGCGGCCGTGGTAACCGATGGGGAGGTGCTTCCAGTTGGGCGTCAGCGCGTCGCCGTCCGGGCGGAACATCCTCCCGACGTTGGTGGCGTGGTGCTCGCTCGCGTAGAAGTCGACGTAGTCGGCGACCTCGTACGGCAGGTGCAGGGTGACCTCGTCCAGCGGCAGCAGGTGCGGCTCGACCGTGGGGCGGTGGCCGGGGTCGGTCACCCAGGCGGTCAGCGCACGGCGGACGTCGCGCCAGGCGGTGCGGCCGGCGGCCAGCAGCGGGTTGAGGGAGGACCGGCCGAGCAGCCCGGCGTACGGGGAACCGAGCGCGGCCGCGGCCGCCCCGGCGTCCAGCACGTACCCGCCGATGCGCACACCGATCCGGCGGCGGTCTTCCGCGGCGGTCGAGAAGACGCCGTAGGGGAGGTTGTGCGGCCCGAACGGGTCGCCCTCGGGGACATCGAGGGGGCTCTGCTGGGGCATGGGGTACTGCCTCGCTTTCGACGCGGTCCGGGGGTGTCCCGGTAGACACGGTGCGGGACACGCTACTCAGGATCCGGCGGGAAAGCGCGGGTACCCCGTCGGAGATGAAACACACCCCGGGACGACGCCTGTGGTCAGGTATCCACAGTTCCGGTCATATCTGATCTTTTGGTGCGTGCTGTCGATCGGGGGCTCTACGGTCGGGTTGTGCACTTCCCTGTCCAGCTCGACGCAGGAGCGCGTCAAGTGACGGATGGGGCGTGGGTGAGGCCGGATTCGGGCTCTATTTGTAGGACTTGTCCAAAGGGGTCCGTATCCTTGGCGCCGTGACTTCCGCCCCGCCTCCGGCCCTTCCCTATGCCTTGATCGCCACCGACCTGGACGGGACTCTGCTGCAAGCCGGGGACACCGTCTCCACCCGTTCGTACGAGGCGCTCGCGACGGCGCGCGCGGCCGGTGCCCAGCACATCATCGTCACCGGACGCCCGGTCCCGCAGGTCCGACACGTCCTGGACGGGCTCGGCCACACGGGGCTGGCGGTGTGCGGGCAGGGCGCGCAGGTGTACGACGCGGCGCGCGGGCGCCTGCTGCACTCCGTGTCCATGGACCGGGAGCTGGCCGACGTGGCCCTCGGCAAGATCGAGGCGGAGGTCGGCGAGGTCTACGCGGCGGTCAACCAGGAGGGCCTGGACGCGGAGATGCTGATAGGGCCCGGCTACCGGATGTGGCACCCGCACCTGCCCACGGTCCGCGTCCCGCGCCGGTCGGACCTGTGGGCGGCGCCGATCAACAAGGTGCTGCTGCAGCACCCGGAACTGGACGACGACGAGCTGACACGGGTGGCCCGGTCGGTGGTCGGGCATCTGGTGAACGTCACGATGGCGGGCGAGCACACGGTGGAGCTCCAGCCGCCGGGCATCGACAAGGCCAGTGGGCTCGCGCGGGCGGCGGAGGTCCTGGGCGCGTCGCCGGACGGGACGATCGCCTTCGGGGACATGCCGAACGACATCCCGATGTTCGCGTGGGCCGCCCACGGGGTGGCGATGGCCAACTCCCACCACGAACTGGTGGCCGTCGCCGACGAGATCACCCTGTCGAACGAGGCGGACGGCATCGCGGTGGTCCTGGAGCGGCTGTTCGGCTAGCCCGGGGCCGCTGCGCGGAGCCTCTCCCCGCCCCGCCCCTTCTCCGTTTCCCGGGCTCTGCCCGGACCCGCGCCGGCCGGCCTAGCCCGCCGCCCGCGGCAACCGGCGCTCCCACGTGCGGTGGAAGACCACCTCGTCCCCGTCCCGGCACACCACCTCGTTCGACGTCAGGAAACCGCCCTCGTCGCAGGCGGTCTCCGAGCGGGTCTCCACCCGTACGTCCCAGCCCAGTTCCGGCCGGTGGAGCCGGATCCGCCACCGCGAGTGCGCCCGCGCCGACAGCGCGTCCGCGTCCTGGATCTCGTACACCTCCTCCGCGTCCTCGCTGAACTCCAGGCCGTCCGGGTACACCCGGGTGCCCCCGTACCGCGGGTCCACCTCCAGCCGCCACGTACCGCGCGCCACGTCCCGTACGACCAGCCGTTCCGGGCGCGGTTCGTCCAGCGTCGCCGGGAAGGCGACGCCCAGCGGCTCCGCCTGCTCCGGGGCCTCGAAGACGATCCCGCCGTCCGACGCGGACGCGGCCCGCACCGGCAGGGTGAGCGCGCTGCCCGCCGGGTCCAGGGTCCAGCCGGCCTCGGACCCGGCCCGCGGCCAGATCCACGGCCAGTACGCGGAGGACACGGCGAGGCGGATCCGGTGCCCCGGCGCGAAGGCGTGCCCGATGCCGTTCAGCTCGAAGGTGACGTCCTCGTACGAGCCCACCGGCCAGGGGACCGCCCGGTCCCGGCCGCGGCGGGCGGAGAGGTTCAGCGCGCCCCGCGTGACCAGCGTCGAGGAGCCGTCCGGGGCGACGTCGCACAGCCGGGCCACGACCTGCCCGTACGGCACGTCGAGCCGCAGCCGCAGGACCACCGACGGCCGTCCCAGGATCTCCACCGGCTCCTCGCGCCCCACCGGGAACTCGAAGCAGGCCGACTTCGCGTCCTCCTCCCGCTGGTCCGGGGGCAGGTCGGCGTCGTTGCCGAAGGGGAAGAACCGGCCCGCGTCCAGTCCGGTGTGCTGCGGGGAGGCGACGGCCACCGGCGCACCCTGGAACACGTACGGGACGGGGATGACGGACGCCGACGGCCAGGCCTTCTCGCCGACCCAGCGGCCCGGAAGCTCCTCGTACACGGTGGCGGGCGGGTGCGAGTCGCTGATCCAGGTGCGCAGCAGCGGCTCCTCCATCACCCCGTTGTCCGCCCCCTTCAGCCAGTGGTCCCACCAGCGCAGGGTCTCCTGCAGGAAGCCGATGGCCGGTCCGGGCGGCAGTCCGCGGTCCGGGTACTGGTGCGACCAGGGCCCGATCAGACCCCGTACCCGCGCGGACGGCAGGTGCTCCACCAGCCGCAGCACCGTGTCGCGGTACGGGTCGTGCCAGCCGCCGACGGCGAGCACCGCCGCGCCGATGGCCGAGTAGTCCTCGCAGACGCTGCCGTGGCGCCAGTAGGCATCGCGCGTCTGGTGCGAGAGCCAGGTGTGGATCAGCGGTTCCACCGCCTCCAGGCGCTCCAGCCACTGCCGGCGCCAGCCGTCGCCGACGAACTGCGGGTCCGGCGGCCGGGAGGCGAAGGCGAGCATGGTCGCCGCCCACGCGTGCATGTCCACGGCGAGCACCGAGCCGCCCATGTAGTGGACGTCGTTGTCGTACCGGTCGTCCGTCGAGCAGACGGTGACGACCGCCTTAAGCGGCTCGGGGGCCAGGGCGGCGATCTGGAGGGAGTTGAATCCGCCCCAGGAGATCCCGAACATCCCCACCGACCCCGTGCACCACGGCTGCTCCGCCAGCCACTCCACCACCGCGACCCCGTCGGCGAGCTCGCGGGCGTCGTACTCGTCGCCGGGCCGGCCGCCGCTGCACCCGTGCCCGCGCACGTCCACCCGTACGGAGGCGTAGCCGTGCCCCGCGTACCAGGGATGGCGCTGCCAGTCGCGGGGCGCGGTCCAGTCGGTGAGCCGGTACGGGAGGTACTCCAGCAGGGCCGGGACCGGATCGTCGGTCACGGGTCGCCAGATCCGGGCGTACAGCTCCACTCCGTCGGGGAGTGGGATCCGGACATCCTCGTGGGTGGTCCCGTACGGAAAATCGGTGCGGATGATCATCGGGTTCTGCCACCAATCGCCTCGGCCGCAGCCTCAGTGGACGGGGTGCATCGTGCGCCGCAACCACGGCGCCAGTGCGGGGGAGAGGAACCGGAGCGCCGTCGTCAGCCGTCCGACGGCCGCCGGAAGGGTGGCGGGCGCGGCGAGGGCGGGGCACCCGCCGGAGATCCGCCACGCGGCTCCGTACGAACCGAGGATGCGGTCGGCGAGCCATCCGTCGGCGACGCGGACGAGGTGGACCATGGTCCCGTGGGCCGCCGGGCGGCGGCCGGTCGGCCTCCGGATCCGCCGGTTCGCCCATTTCGGTCGTAGTTTTGGACAAAACGCATTCTCCGGTTGTTTCGGCTCCTCCAGAACATACCGGTGCACATCGGGCAGTGCGCGGGTGGTGGCCGGGAAGGCGCTCTCGGTGATCGAAAACAGACCCGATACGCTGGCTTGAGTGATGGCAGCGACACATCGACAATCCATGTGATCGTCAGCGTGATCGTCAGCAGACAGGAGTACCCCTCGTGACCGTCGTCGGGCCGTTCGGACTGAGCGTGCGGGACCAGGCTCTTGAGACCGATGTCCAGGCCGGACTGGCCGCCGTCGAGGCGGGTCTGCTGGAAGCCACCAAGAGCGAAGTCCCCTTCATCACCGAGGCCGCACAGCACCTGGTCCGGGCCGGAGGCAAGCGGTTCCGGCCGCTGCTGGTGATGCTCGCGTCCCGTTTCGGTGATCCCTACGCGCCCGGCATCGTGCCGTCCGCCGTCGTGGTCGAGCTCACGCACCTCGCCACGCTCTACCACGACGACGTCATGGACGAGGCGGACGTCCGCCGCGGGGTGGAGAGCGCCAACGCCCGCTGGGGCAACTCGGTGGCCGTCCTCACGGGTGACTTCCTGTTCGCCCGTGCGTCGCACATCCTGGCCGACCTCGGGCCGGAGGCCGTGCGCATCCAGGCCGAGGCCTTCGAGCGGCTGGTGACGGGCCAGATCCTGGAGACGGCCGGTCCGCGCGACGGCCGCGACCCCGTCGCCCACTACCTCGACGTCATCGCCGGCAAGACCGGCTCGCTGATCGCGGTGTCCGGCCGCTTCGGCGCGCTGATGTCCGGTGCCGACGAGTCGGTCGTCGACATCCTGACCCAGTACGGCGAGCGGCTCGGCACCGCCTTCCAGCTCGCCGACGACGTCCTCGACATCGCCTCCGACGCGCACGAGTCCGGCAAGACCCCGGGCACCGACCTGCGCGAGGGCATCCCGACGCTGCCCGTGCTGCGGCTGCGCGAGATGGCGGCCCAGGGCGGCGACCCGGCGGACCTGGAGCTCGTGGGCCTCCTGGACGGGGACCTGACGGACGACGCCCGCCACGCCGAGGTGCTCACCCGGCTGCGGGCGCACCCCGCCCTGGAGCGGGCGCGCCGCGACACCATCCAGTACGCCGAGGACGCGCGGGCCATGCTCGCGCCGCTGCCCGAGTGCTTCGCCAAGTCGGCGCTCGAAGAGCTCTGCGACGCGGTGGTGCACCGCGCCGGCTAGCGCCCCCGGAACGGGCCCTTCCGTCCCGACGACCCCTACGGGTCGGGGGAGGAGGGGCCTTTCCATGTCATCCCACGGGCGTACGCCGAGTTGCGTCCGGGGACTGACGCCCCAGCGCCGCCGATTTGGTCAGATGGAGTCATCAAACCCCACCAGATCGGGTGAGCGCGGCGACACGGGGGTCACCGCAGTCGACACAGAGGGCAGGGCACTGACATGGCACCGAACACCAAGACTTCTCGCAAGGCCGCCCGGTACGCCGTACCGGTCGCGGTGGCGGGAGTGGCCGCGGCGACCGTTGCGTTGGTCCCGGCCTTCGCGAACGCCGCTGGACCCGACCTGCCGAAGGTGACGGCGCAGCAGCTGATCGAGAAGGTCGCGGCCTCGGACGTGCAGCAGCTGTCCGGCACCGCCCGGATCACCACTGACCTGGGTCTGCCGAAGATCGCCAGCGGGCTGCTCGGCGGCGGTGGCGTCGCGGGCGGCTCCGCCCACCCGGAGGACAAGGTCGCGCAGCTGGCGAACGGCAGCCACACGCTGCGCGTCGCGGCCGACGGACCGGACCGCCAGCGGCTGACCTTCCTCGACGGCAAGGACGAGTACAGCCTCATCCACAACGGCAACGACGTGTGGGGCTACGACTCCAAGTCGAACGAGGTCTTCCACGAGAAGAACGCCGAGGCGGGCAAGGGCGGCGGCAAGGAGCACAAGACCGGCGACCGGCTGGCCGCCTCTCCGCAGAAGTTGGCCGAGGAGATCCTCGCGGCCGCCGGCCCCACCACGGACGTCAGCGTGGGCGAAACCGCGCAGGTGGCCGGGCGGGACGCCTACCAGCTGGTGCTCAAGCCCAAGCAGAGCGGCTCCACGGTCGGCACGGTCCAGATCGCGGTGGACGCGAAGAACGGCGTGCCGCTGCGCGTGCAGCTGCTCTCCGCGCAGGGCGGCAAGCCGATCGTGGACGCCGGCTTCACCAAGGTGGACTTCGCCAAGCCGTCCGCGGACACCTTCGCCTTCACCCCGCCCAAGGGCGCCAAGGTGACCGAGGGCGCGGACGGCGCCGGCAAGGGCAAGGACGACGCGGACGGGCACTGGAAGGCGCTGGAGTCCTTCCCGGGCCTCGGTGACCTGGCCGGCGGCGCCAACGGCAAGGGCGACGTGAAGGTGCTCGGCGAGGGCTGGTCGACCATCGCCCGGATCGACTCGGGCCAGGGCCGGAGCCTGAAGGACCTGGAGAACGACAAGAACGCCCCCAAGGAGGCCAAGCAGTTCCTCGACTCCCTCGGGGACAAGGTCAAGGGGCAGTTCGGTGAGGGCCGCGTCCTGTCGACCCGCCTGGTCAACGCCCTGGTCACGGACGACGGCAAGGTCTACGTCGGTGCGGTCACCAAGGACGCGCTGATCAAGGCGGCCGACGCCAACAAGTAGCAGCAGCGGGCAGCCGCCCGACGCGAAGGCACCGCGAGGGTGGGCCGGGACTGTGTCCCTGCCCACCCTTGCGGCATTCGTGCCACCCGTACAGCGCGCCCGCTGTACGGTGTTGGACATGTCGAGACACGTCACCATCCGCCTGGACGAAGACTTCCACGAACGGCTGAAGGCGCGTGCGGCGGCGCTGGGGACGACGGTCACCGCGCTGATCACCGAGGTCACGGAACGCGAGCTCGACGAGGACCGGAAGAACTTCCTCTCCGGCATAGAGGAGTTCGCCGACCACTGGGGCTACTTCCAGGAGCGGTTCGGCAATTGAAGATCACCATGGAGTGGGCCTGGACCGCCCTGGCCCACCATCTCCCGTCCGATCCCGCCGTGTGGGATCCCTCCGGGGTGGCCGCCGCGGTCGCCCGGCACCAGAACGACCTCGTCCTCGTGCCCGAACAGCCCGCCCCGGACACCGCGTGGCGGGCCGCTGCATTTCTGCACACCCTCGCGGTGTGCCCCGCTCTGGAATCCCCGATGAACGAGTTCTACGCGGCCGCCGCGACCCGCTCGTACCTGCGGGTCGCGGGGGCGCGGCAGCTGCCCTCGCCGGAGGAGCTCGGCGATCTGGTGGAGGCGGCGAAGCTGGGCCGCGTGGACATCGCGGCGGTCGCCGAGGAGCTGCGCGCCCGGATCCAGGAGCCGCTGTCGACCTCCTCCACGACGCAGGCCCGCGCCGAGGACGTCTAGGCGCGGACCTGCGGGGGAGCGGGGGGCAGCGGTCAGAAGGTGATCTTCCAGCTGTTGATGTGGCCGACGTCCTGCGCCGCAGCGTCCTTGACCCGGAGGTTCCAGACGCCGTTGGCCACCTCGCTGGAGGCGTTGACCGTGTACGACTGCACGAGGTTGTCGGCGCTGCCGCCGGAGCGGTTGTGCAGGTTGTAGACCGTGCCGTCCGGGGCGACCAGGTCGACCACCAGGTCACCGCGGTAGGTGTGGACGATGTTCACGTCGATCTTGGTGGTCGCGGGCGCGTTGCCCGTCACACCGGAGACCGTGATCGGCGAGGACACCGCCGCCGCGGGGGAGTCCGGGATGTTCACGTCCGCCGTGTTCTCGAAGGACGGGCCGGGCGGGACCGGGGTGGCCGCCCCGAGCGTCCAGATCGCGTAGGCGACGGCGTCGGAGTTGCGGTCCAGGGCGGTGTCGTTGATGTTCGCGGTGTTGTCGCAGGAGGAGTGGTAGCAGCGGTCGAAGGCCTGCCCCGAGGTGCCGCCCCACTTCTGGGCCTGCGCGGCGGACTTGGTGTTGCTGGCGCCGGTGAACAGGCCGCCGACGGGGATGCCCACGTTCTTGAAGGAGGCGTGGTCGGAGCGGCCGTCGCCCTCGGTCTCGATCTCGGTCGGGACGCCGAGGCCCGCGTAGTAGTTCTTGAAGGTCTGCTCGATCGTCGGGTCGTCGTCGTAGACGAAGTAGCCCGGGTTCGGCGAGCCGATCATGTCGAAGTTCAGGTACCCGGAGAACTTGGCGCGCTCGGCGGCCGGCAGGTTGTTGACGTAGTACTTCGAGCCGACCAGGCCCAGCTCCTCGGCGCCCCACCAGCCGAAGCGCAGGTGCTTGGTGGGCTGCAGACCGGCCCGGGAGACGGCGAGGGCGGTTTCGAGGACGGCCGCGCTGCCGGAGCCGTTGTCGTTGATGCCCGCGCCCGAGGTCACCGAGTCCAGGTGCGCGCCGGCCATCAGGACCGAGTTCGGGTCTCCGCCCGGCCAGTCGGCGATCAGGTTGTAGCCGGTGGCACCGCTGGAGGTGAAGGTCTGCAGGGTGGTGGTGAAACCGGCCGCGTCGAGCTTGGCCTTCACGTAGTCGATCGAGGCCTTGTAGCCGGCCCTGCCGTGGGCGCGGTTGCCGCCGTTGTTGGCGGCGATGGTCGAGAGCTGCGACAGGTGGGCCTTGACGTTGGCCAGCGGTATGTCGGGCGGCGTCGGCGCCGCGGTGGCCGCCGTGGGGGCGGCGAGTGCGGCGGGGGCGGTGGAGGCGAACAGGCCCGCGACCGCGAAAGCGGTCACGGCAGCAAGGCGCCGGGAGACGGACAGGCTCATGTGGGGGCTCCGGGATTCCGCGGGGATATGACGGAACGAGTGGGGATAGAGCAGGTGAGCGTTAGTGCGTCAGTGCGAGCCTGATGTTCAGCGAGAGTGTGACTGTCCGTCAAGACCACAATTCGGTCAGGGCCGTTCGGAAAACGGACGATCCCCGGTACGGGTGGTCCGTACCGGGGATCGGGGGTGTGAAGGGTTTGCTGGTGCGTGCTCCGCCGTGCCGTGTGCCGGCCGGACGGGCGGTCCGGTTACGCGGGCTCGTGGGCCGGCGCCGCGACGGTGGCCCGCACGGCCTCCAGCCCGGCCCGGGACCGCCGGGCCGTGCGCAGCGCGTCCCAGGTGAGGATCGCGAGCGCCGCCCACACCAGGGAGAAGCCCGCCCAGCGCTCGGGCGGCATGGCCTCGTGGAAGTACAGGACGCCGAGCCCGAACTGGAACACCGGGGCCATGTACTGGAGCAGCCCGAGCGTGGACAGCGGGACCCGGATGGCGGCCATCCCGAAGAACACCAGCGGGACCGCCGTGACCAGCCCGGTCGCGGCCAGCAGGGCCGCGTGGGCGACGCCGTGCGAGGCGAAGGTGGACTGGCCCTGCGCGCCGAGCCACAGGACGTATCCGAGGGCGGGCAGGAACAGCACGGCCGTCTCGGCGGTCAGCGACTCCAGTCCGCCCATGTTGAGCTTCTTCTTGATCAGCCCGTAGGTGGCGAAGGAGAAGGCCAGGACCAGCGAGATCCACGGCGGCCGCCCGTAGCCGATGGCGAGCACCAGCACGGCGGCGAAGCTGAGGCCGACCGCCACCCACTGCGCGCGGCGCAGCCGCTCGCCGAGCACCAGCACGCCGATGGCGATGCTGACCAGCGGATTGATGAAGTAGCCGAGGCTCGCCTCGACGACATGGCCGTTGTTGACGGACCAGATGTACAGGCCCCAGTTCACGGTGATCACCAGGGCGGCCAGTGCCGTCAGGCCGAGCTTGCGGGGCTGGTGGACCAGCTCCCGTATCCAGCCCCAGCGGCGCAGCGCGAGCAGCGCCAGACCGACCACGGCCAGGGACCACACCATGCGGTGGGCGAGGATCTCGACGGCCCCGGAAGGCTTGAGGAGGGGCCAGAAGAGGGGGACCAGCCCCCACATCCCGTACGCGCCGAATCCGTAGAGCAAACCCGTGCGCTGCTCGTTCTCCGCCTTCACGGGGCCTCCTGTACGACTTCCAGCCAACTTTCACGACGGTAACGCCGCACGGCCCAGATGTCATGCCCGTAATCGGGAGATACTCATGACATCTTTTTGGACACGCCGCACACGACGGAGCCCGGATCCTGTGGGAGGATCCGGGCTCCGTCGCGTACAGCGGAACGTACGCGCTACCCGACCACGGTCCAGGTGTCGTTCCCGGTCAGCAGTGCCCCGAGGTCCCCCTTGCCGCTGCGGTCGATCGCCGCGTCGAGCTGGTCGGCCATGAGGGTGTCGTAGACGGGCCGCTCGGCACTGCGGAACACCCCGATCGGGGTGTGGTGCAGCGTGTCGGGGTCGGCCAGGCGGGAGAGCGCGAAGGCGGTGGTGGCGCTGGCGTTCTTCGCGTCGTGGACCAGGATCTGCGCCTCGTTGGCCGCGGTCACCTCGACGACCTCCAGGTCTCCGGTGGCCGGATTGCGCACCACGCCCTTCGAGTCGTCCGCGCCGAAGCGGATGGGCCGGCCGTGCTCCAGCCGGATCACGGCCTCCAGGGCCTGCTCCCGGTCCTTGAGGACCTCGAAGGCGCCGTCGTTGAAGATGTTGCAGTTCTGGTAGATCTCCACGAGCGCCGTGCCCTGGTGGTCGGCCGCCTGGCGCAGGACCTCGGTGAGGTGCTTGCGGTCGGAGTCGACGGTGCGGGCGACGAAGGATGCCTCGGCGCCGATCGCCAGCGACACCGGGTTGAAGGGCGCGTCCAGCGAGCCCATCGGCGTCGACTTGGTGATCTTGCCGACCTCGGAGGTGGGGGAGTACTGGCCCTTGGTCAGCCCGTAGATCCGGTTGTTGAACAGGAGGATCTTGAGGTTGACGTTGCGGCGGAGGGCGTGGATGAGGTGGTTGCCGCCGATGGACAGGGCGTCCCCGTCGCCCGTGACGACCCAGACGGACAGGTCGCGGCGGGAGGTGGCGAGACCGGTGGCGATGGCCGGGGCGCGGCCGTGGATGGAGTGCATCCCGTACGTGTTCATGTAGTACGGGAAGCGGGAGGAGCAGCCGATGCCCGAGACGAAGACGATGTTCTCCTTCGCGAGGCCGAGTTCGGGCATGAAGCCCTGAACGGCGGCCAGCACGGCGTAGTCACCGCAACCGGGGCACCAGCGGACCTCCTGGTCCGACTTGAAGTCCTTCATCGACTGCTTGCTCTCGGCCTTCGGCACCAGCGAGAGCAGCGTGCGAGCCCCCTCGGTCGCCTCCGTCACCTCAGTCATCGATGGCCTCCTTGAGAACCTTGGCGAGCTGCTCGGCCTTGAACGGCATTCCGTTGACCTGGTTGTACGACTGGGCGTCGACCAGGTATTTCGCCCGGATCAGGGTGGCGAGCTGCCCGAGGTTCATCTCCGGCACCACTACCTTCTCGTAACGCTCCAGGACCTCGCCGAGATTCCTGGGGAAGGGGTTGAGGTGGCGCAGGTGGGCCTGGGCGATGGGGAGTCCGGTGTTCCGCAGCCGGCGGACGGCCGCGGTGATGGGGCCGTAGGTCGATCCCCAGCCCAGGACCAGGGTGGTGGCCCCGGTCGGGTCGTCGACGTCGATGTCGGGGACCCGGATGCCGTCGACCTTGGCCTGGCGGGTGCGGACCATCAGGTCGTGGTTGGCGGGGTCGTACGAGATGTTGCCGCTGCCGTCCTGCTTCTCGATACCGCCGATGCGGTGTTCGAGACCGGGGGTGCCGGGGATGGCCCAGGGCCGCGCGAGGGTTTCCGGGTCCCGCTTGTAGGGCCAGAACACCTCGGTTCCGTCGGCGAGGGTGTGGTTCGCGCCGGTGGCGAACTTGACCTTCAGGTCGGGCAGGTCCGCCACCTCCGGGATCCGCCAGGGCTCGGATCCGTTGGCGAGGTAGCCGTCGGAGAGCAGGAAGACCGGGGTCCGGTAGGTGAGCGCGATCCGGGCGGCGTCGAGGGCCGCGTCGAAGCAGTCCGCGGGGGTCCGCGGGGCCACGATCGGGACGGGGGCCTCGCCGTTGCGGCCGAACATGGCCTGAAGGAGGTCGGCCTGCTCCGTCTTGGTCGGCAGGCCGGTGGACGGGCCGCCGCGCTGGATGTCCACGATGAGCAGCGGAAGCTCCAGCGACACCGCGAGGCCGATCGCCTCCGACTTGAGCGCCACACCGGGGCCGGAGGTGGTGGTCACCCCGAGGGCGCCGCCGAAGGCCGCGCCGAGTGCGGCGCCGATGCCGGCGATCTCGTCCTCGGCCTGGAAGGTCCGCACACCGAAGTTCTTGTGCTTCGACAGCTCGTGCAGGATGTCCGAGGCCGGGGTGATCGGGTAGGAGCCCAGGTAGAGGGGCAGATCGGCCTGCTGGCTCGCGGCGACGAGGCCGTAGGAGAGCGCCAGGTTCCCGGAGATGTTGCGGTAGGTGCCGGTGGGGAAGGCGCGGGTGGCGGGGGCGACCTCGTAGGAGACCGCGAAGTCCTCGGTCGTCTCCCCGAAGTTCCAGCCGGCCCGGAAGGCGACGATGTTCGCCTCGGCGATCTCGGGCTTCTTCGCGAACTTCTGCCGCAGGAAGCTCTCGGTGCCCTCGGTGGGCCGGTGGTACATCCACGACAGCAGGCCCAGCGCGAACATGTTCTTGCTGCGCTCGGCCTCCTTGCGGGAGAGGCCGAAGTCCTTCAGCGCCTCGATCGTCAGGCTGGTCAGCGGCACCGGGTGCAGGCTGTAGGCGTCGAGGGAGCCGTCCTCCAGCGGCGAGGTCGCATAGCCGACCTTGGCCATCGGGCGCTTGGTGAACTCATCCGTGTTGATGATGATCTCCGCGCCGCGCGGCACGTCCGCGATGTTGGCCTTCAGGGCCGCCGGATTCATCGCGACCAGCACGTTCGGGGCGTCGCCCGGGGTCAGGATGTCGTGGTCGGCGAAGTGGAGCTGGAAGGAGGAGACGCCCGGGAGGGTTCCGGCGGGGGCGCGGATCTCGGCGGGGAAGTTCGGCAGCGTCGACAGGTCGTTCCCGAAGGACGCCGTCTCCGAGGTGAAGCGGTCACCGGTGAGCTGCATACCGTCACCGGAGTCACCTGCGAATCGGATGATCACACGATCGAGGCGGCGCACTTCCTTGCCGCCCGGACTCTCCGGGGTGCGCTGTCCACCGACAACCGCACCCCCGGCCCCGTCGGCCTGCTCGGCTGGGCTGCTGACCTGGCTGGTCACTGAACTGGACCTCCTTCGAGGCGTGAGCACCCCCGGAACCAACCCTACGTCGGTAGGGATCAGGCCCCCAGGAGCGACCACATTCTGGACCGTAGGACCGCCCCTTGAGACGGCCCTGCCGGTATGCCGTATCTGACAGAGTGTCAGTCGATCAAGATTTCAGATAGGTGAGAACGGCCAGTACTCGCCGGTGATCCCCGTCACTCGGCGAAAGGCCCAGCTTCATGAAGATGTTGCTGACGTGCTTTTCCACCGCTCCGTCACTCACGACCAGCTGCTTGGCCACGGCCGAATTCGTCCGGCCCTCGGCCATCAGTCCGAGCACCTCGCGCTCGCGCGGGGTCAGGCCCGCCAGTACGTCCTGCTTGCGGCTGCGGCCGAGCAGCTGGGCGACGACCTCGGGGTCCAGCGCCGTACCACCCCGGGCCACCCGCACCACCGCGTCCAGGAACTCCCGCACCTCGGCCACCCGGTCCTTGAGCAGATACCCCACACCGGTACTGGAACCGGCCAGCAGTTCGGTGGCGTACTGCTCCTCCACGTACTGCGACAGCACGAGCACACCTATACCGGGGTGCTCGCGGCGCAGCCGTACGGCGGCCTGTACGCCCTCGTCCGTATGGGTCGGCGGCATCCGCACGTCCGCCACCACCACATCCGGCAGCGCGTCCTCGGCCGCCAGCTCCGCCACCGTCTTGAGCAGGGCCTCCGCGTCCCCGACGCCGGCCACGACGTCATGCCCCCGGTCGGTCAGCAACCGGGTCAGGCCCTCACGCAGCAGCACTGAATCCTCGGCGATGACCACCCGCACCCTGTCTTCCACGACTCAGCAGCTCCCGCGTCCACTCGTTCCCGCACTACCCGACTCAGCCAAGCATCCCAGCCTCGGGTCCCGCTGAAGGCAGAGCCGGGGCAACACGTCGTCGTCCGGGGGGAGTTTTCGAGTACTGGAAGGTCGCATACCGCAAAGGGGTGTTGCGCGCGCCGGGAATGACGGAGGGCCGGACCGCCCGGCCCGGCCCTCCCTCACCCCTGATGAGCTCCTACGCACGCCAGGGCAGCTCGGCCGTGACCGTCGTCCCGCCCCCGGCGGGGGAATCCACGACCAGCACCCCGTCCACGGCTTCCAGCCGCTCGGTCAGCCCCGCCAGCCCCGTACCCTCCCGCGGCGAGGCCCCGCCCCGGCCGTCGTCGGCGACCTGGATCAGCAGCCGCTCCCCGGACTTCCACACGTCCACCGAGGCCGACCGGGCCAGCGCGTGCTTGCTGACGTTCTGCAGCAGCTCCGAGACCGTGAAGTACGCGATCCCCTCGATCGCCGCCGCGGGCCGGGCCGGCAGCTCCACGGCCACCCGTACCGGCACCGTGCACCGAGAGGCGACCGAGGACAGCGCCGCGTCCAGCCCGCGGTCGGTCAGCACGGCCGGGTGGATCCCCCGGGCCAGGTCGCGCAACTCCTGGAGGGCGATCTTCACCTCGCCGTGCGCCTGGTCCACCATGAGGGCGGCGGCCTGCGGATTCTCGGTCAGCTTCTCCTTCGCCAGCCCCAGATCCATCGCCAGCGACACCAGCCGGGCCTGCGCCCCGTCGTGCAGGTCCCGCTCGATGCGCCGCAGGTCGGCCGCCGCGGTGTCCACGACCACCCCGCGGTCCGACTCCAGCTCGCTGACGCGGGTGGCCAGGCTCGACGGCCCGAGCAGCCCGCCGACCATGACCCGGTCGACGGTGGTCAGCGCCCGGATCACCCACGGGGTGGCGAGGGTGATGGCCAGCCCGATCAGACAGGCGAGGGCGATCTCCACCGGCGAGTCGAGGTAGAAGGTGTAGTCGTCGTTCTGGAAGAGCTGCAGACCGGGCTGGTCGGTGTAGACCGGGAAGACCCAGAACCAGAGCGGGTAGAGCAGGTACGCCCACCCGCACGCCCACAGCACCAGCGAGAGGCAGAAGGAGAACACCGCCCACGGGAAGTGGATCACCGAGTACAGCACGTGCCGCCAGGCGCTCCCGCTCTTGAGCAGTGCACCCATGGCGGCGAGCGCCCCGGCCTTCCGCGCCCGGATCGGCGCGGGGTCGGCGATGTCCGTCCCGAGCAGCGCGCGCACCCGGGCCCGCTCCAGGTGACCGAACCCGCGGCACATGGCGAGCACACCGGCGAGTACCGGAACGCCCAGGAAGGTGACGAGCAGTCCGGCACCGAGACTCACACCGGTGACGGCGAGCGAGAAGTACAGCGTGCTCAGCGGCAGCCCGACCAGCAGGTACCCGAACTCCCGCCAGGTCCGCCCCGCGACCGGAGCCAGCAGCGCCGCGCCGATCCCGCCCTTGCCGTTGTCCATGATCCCGACCCGCCCTTCCGGTCCTCCGTTACACCCTCAACCCTGCCGCCCCCCGACCCGCCGGACCATGAGGCGGGTCGGCATCTCCACCGGGGGGTTAACCCCACCCGGCCCGGCCCCGCGGGCGTGCGGGGCGCGGGGCGCGGGGCCCGGGGCCGCCGCCCCGGGAAGCGGCGCCGCGCTCGTCATGCGACCGGGCCCCGTCATGCGACCGGGCCCCGTCATGCGACCGG
>NZ_JBSGXU010000030.1:0-59840 GCF_053610205.1 Streptomyces sp. NPDC054932
GGCCTTTCCGCCCCGGCGTCCACCGTGATCTAAAATCATTTCCTCGACGTCAGCGTCTGATGTGTATCAGTCAAAGGAGTCCGAGTCGGACTGCGCGGTGACCTTGCCGGTCGTGGGGTCCACGGAGGCGTCCCACGTCTTGCCGTCGGAGTCCCTGACCTCGACGTGCCAGTACGGCGCCTGGCCGTTGTCGCCGGAGTCCCATTCGACGGTCCACGCCGTGCCCGGGTGGGCGGCCACGGCGGCCTTGGCGGCCTGCGCTGCGGTGATCTTGGCCGCGAGCAGCCCCTTGTGCTCGCCCGGGTCCTCGTCGGTGTCCACGTTCTGCCGGGTGACCTTGCCCGTGGCGGCGTCGACCTCCAGCTCGGCGTGGCCCTTGCCGTCCTTGGTGATCACGTCGACGTGCCAGATGTCGCCGTCCCGGTCGAGGGACTCGACCACGCCCGGGTAGTCCTTCAGGGCGGCGGCGAGGGCCTGCTCGGCCGAGACGTCGACGCGGGCGGCGGCCGCGGGAGCGGTAGCCGCCATGTCGGTGGACACTGCGGCGGCGGTCGCCACGGGGCCTGCGATCAGCAGGGCCACGGACGCGGCCGCTGAGACGAACACGGTGCGCTTCATGGGCTTGGACCTCCTCAGGCCGGCCCACGGATACCGGGCCGGCAGCGAGCGTTCCCAGCCATTGTCGGGCCGATGGCCGCCCGGGGCGCGACGAGCCCGTAAGGCCCGCACCGCCCGGACGGCCCCCGGCCTCAGACCTTGCCGCGGTTGTCGCGCAGGTGCTCCGCGACCGGGGCCAGCGAGGCGCGCAGCGCCGCCAGGGCCTCCGGCGGCAGCAGGTCGATGAAGTGCTGCCGGACGGACGCCACGTGGTGCGGGGCGACCTTGCGCATCGTCTCCATGCCCTCGTCCGTGAGCACCGCGTACAGGCCGCGGCGGTCGGACTCGCAGTTCACACGGCGGACCAGGCCCGCCGTCTCCATGCGTGTGATCTGGTGCGAGAGCCGGCTCTTGGACTGGAGCGTGGCGGTCGCAAGATCGCTCATGCGCATCCGGTGCTCCGGCGACTCCGAGAGGTTCACGAGGATCTCGTAGTCGTTGTTGGTGAGTCCGAAGGGCTGGAGATCCTTTTCCAGCTGGTGCATCAGCAGTCTGCTGACGTCCAGGTGGGTGCGCCAGGCGCACTGCTCGGCGTCGCTCAGCCAGGGGGTCCCCCCGGACGGAGTCTGGGGGAGGGCGGCCGTCTCGGTCTCCATGGTCTCCATGAATGAACTCTACCTAAGAAGTTGAATTGCGTACAAAAAATCCGGGATGTGGGGGCTCACAGTCCGAGGCGGCGCTGGAGATCACCCAGCTGCCCCGGCATCCGCGGCACGCCCAGCTGCCCCATCGGGCCCTGACCGGCCCCCGGAACACCCTGTGCGTTGCCCGTGGCCGCCCCGGCGCCGACCGTGCCGATCGCCTGCTCGGCCATCAGCATCTCCGACGACTGCAGCAGCACCGTCCCCGCACCGACGAACTCGAACTGATGCTCCTCGCCCGAGCTGCCCCCGATGCCGGTGAGCGAGCGCAGTCCGCCCATCACGCCCGTCATGTACCCGTGGTCGTAGTGGTGGCACGGCGAGGGGCAGTCCGCCCAGCCCACCAGTGCCTGAGGGTCCACGCGCAGCGGCGGTTCCATGAACACCACCGGTCCGTTGGACGCCGCCACGAACTTCCCGGTTCCGATCAGCGTCAGGAAGCCCGGAACGATCGACTGCTTCAGGGCGAGCGAGGGCTGGTAGGCGAGCAGGTTGCCCGACCGGATGGTCAGGTTGCCGTTGTCCAGGTCGTACGAGTTCACGTCGAAGGCCCGGTCGGCCAGCAGCATCTTGCCGCTGCCCTCGGCGACCACCCAGTCGCTGGCGTGCAGCGGGGAGTGGAAGCTCGTGCGCAGCAGCCGGTCGAAGCGGCCGTTGCCGATCCCGTTGAAGTCGATGTTCCCGTAGTACGAGATCATCTTGCCCTTCTGCAGGAACCACTGGCTCCCCTTGAGCTCCACGCAGAAGGTGTACGCGTTCACGTTGTCGTCGGAGGGCAGCGTGTACGGGTCGAAGACCGTCGGGCCGCCCGGTCCGCCGGTCACAGGGCCAAAGTTCACAGCTTCTCCTCGGAGGCCTGTACGTACACCGCGCCCTGACCGGACAGCTCCAGCTGGAACGCCTCGCCCGAGCCGCGCCCCACCATGTCCCGCCAGCCGAGCGCGGTGGAGAGCTTGTTGCGCACGTCACCGTGGTGGGCGACGTAGGCCTGAGGATCCACGTGGATCGGGCGCTGGGGGGTGATCGGCAGCTCGATGACCCCGCCGTGGGCCATCACGGCGACGGAGCCGTGGCCCTTGAGGGTGGTGGTGAAGAGGCCCTGGCCGGTTACCTGACCGCGGACCATGCCCATGACGCCGCCCTGGGAGCCCATGAACATCGTGCCCTGCTGGAGGGTGCCGTCGAAGGCGAGCAGCCGGTCGGCCTCGACGTAGAGGGTCTCACCGGTCAGGTTGATGACCTGGATGTGGTGGCCTCCGTGGCCGAACATCACGGTGCCGCTGCCCTCGACCGACATCAGCGGGGTCTGCTCGTTCGCCACCCGGCGCCCGATCATGCCCATGACCCCGCCCTGACCGCCCGTCAGGCTCGGGGTGAAGGAGACGTCGCCGCGGTACGCGAGCATCGCGCCGCGCTGGCTGTACATCTTCTGGCCAGGGACGACCTGGGCCTCGACCATCTTCGAGTTGATTTCGCGGAACGGCATCAGATGTCGCCCCCGACGGTGTTGCGCTCGCTGGGCTGCACGTAGACCAGGCCCTCGCCCTCGAAGCGGATCTGGAACGACTCGCCGGAGCCCTCGCCGATGAGTGTGCGGAAGTTCACACCGGACTGGAAGGACTGCTGGAGGTTGCCGGTGTGCGCGATGTACGCACCGGGGTCGACGGAGAGCGGGTACTGGGCGCTCACGCGCAGCACCACCGCCGGGCCGTCGGACATGATCGCGGCCTGGCCCGAGCCCTCGACGGTCGTGGTGAACAGGCCGTTGCCCGTCGTCGCACCCCGCAGGCCGGTGAAGGTGGTGCCGGTGCGCAGACCGGCGTCGGTGCACAGCAGGTTGCTGGACTCGACGTAGAGCTTCTCGCCGCGCAGGTCGACCAGGTTGATCTCACTCGCGCGGTCGGCGAAGAAGCAGGTGCCGTGCCCCTGCACTTCCATCACTGTCATCTGTTCGCCGGTCAGCCGGCGGGTCACCATGCCGCGGAGGCCTTCGCCGCCGCCGGTCATCTTCTTGAAGGCCATCTGCCCGTCGTACGCGACCATGGAGCCGTTCTTCGCTTTCACGGCGTCCCCGGTCAGGTCGACGGCCAGCACCTTGCTGCCTTGGAGTCGGAACTGAGCCACGGGAAGACGTTATCGGCAGCGGGCGACCCCGAACAGGGCCCCGTGGACGATATATGCCACACCCGGGAGATATCGGTGCGCTGCAGACGTGCTCCCGGCCCGCCGCGCGCGGTGCGCGGGAGGAGGGGCCGGGTCAAGATCCCGTAAAGCGACTGAGACACTGGAATGGACCCTGGCCTCCACCCCGAAGGTTCCACGTGGACATCAAGACCGCCTCCGCCCTGCACCGACTGCGCCTCATCTCCGTCCCGGAGGCGCTGTCGTTCCCGGCTCTGCTGATCTTCGGCTCGCTGCTGAGCCGGGTCTCGGACATCGACTACCTGATGATGCCGCTCGGTGCCATCCACGGGATCCTGTTCCTCGTGTACGTGGTCTGCCTGTTGGACGTCTGGAGCACGGCGAAGTGGCCCTTCAAGAGGGTCGCGCTGTTCTTCGTCCTCTCGCTGGTTCCCTTCGGCGGTCTGTACGGCGACAAGCTGCTCAAGCGGGAAGAGGCCGACAGCGTGGTGGCGGCCCGTGCGCGCGAGGCGGCCGGCGCGTGATCGTCGCATTCTCGGTGACCCCCCTGGGGGTCGGCGAAGAGGTCGGGGAGTACGTCGCCGACGCGGTCCGGGTGGTCCGCGAGTCCGGGCTGCCGAACCGCACCGACGCCATGTTCACCACCGTGGAAGGTGAGTGGGACGAGGTCATGGACGTGGTCCGGCGCGCGGTGGCCGCCGTCGAGGAGAGGGCGCCCCGCGTCTCCTTCATCCTCAAGGCCGACATCCGCCCCGGGGTCCACGACGGGATCACCTCGAAGGTCGAGACCGTGGAGCGGCACCTCTCCGGGAGCTGAAGCACCCGCCCACCGGCCCCACTTCATCCGGTATTTCCCAAAGCGCCCCCGGCCTCCCGGCCGGGGGCGCTTCCGTATGTCCCGAACGGCCCGCCACCGCAGTTTGAGCGATCGCTCAACTTCCCCTAAGGTGCCGTTTGAGCGATCGCTCAACACGGGAAACGGGGGGCGGAGATGGGCCTGTACGTAGAGACGGTGATCCGGGCCGGGATGGACGAACTCTGGGAACGCAGCCAGGATCCGGCGCAGCACCAGCGGTGGGACCTGCGGTTCACCTCCATCGGCTACCTCCCGCGCGCCGAGGGCGAACCGCAGCGGTTCCGGTACGCGACCCGCGTACTGCCGTTCCTCTCCGTCGACGGGACCGGGATCTCCGCCGGAGAGCGGCACCGGGACGACGGAACCCGGGTCTCCGCCCTGCGGTTCGCCTCGGAGCATCCGCTGTCGCTGCTCGCCGAGGGCAGCGGGTACTGGCGCTACGTCCCCGGCCCCGACGGGATCCGCTTCCTCACCGGCTACGACTACCGCCCGCGCTGGGGCCGCTTCGGAGCCCTCGCCGACCGCCTGGTGTTCCGCCCCCTCATGGGCTGGGCCACCGCCTGGTCCTTCGACCGGCTGCGGCTGTGGTGCGAGCGCGGGACCACCCCGGGCCGGGCCCTCGCCCGGGCGATCGGCGAGAGCGCCGTGCGCGCCCTGCTGTGCGCGGCCGCCCTCGTGTACGCGCCGCCGGTGGCCGCCCTGCCGGTCCTGGCCGCCGCCCTGTTGCTGCCCCCGCTGCCCGGCACGCCCGCCGCCCGCCGCTGCCTGCGCACCCCGCCCGGCCGCACCCCCGCCTCCGCGCCCCGCCTGCTCAGCACCCTGGAGCCGTCATGACCTCCATCTTCCGGGCCCACATGGGCGCCGACTTCGACCGTCTGCACCCGCAGATCCAGCGCCGATTCTCGGTCGGGCTGACGAGCGGCGAGGGCTGCATCGGCCGCGGCACCATGGACCGGATATGGCACGGGCCCGGCTACGTGAAGCCCTTCCTGCGCCTCGGCGGCATGCGCAACATCCTGGTGCCGCGCGAGGGGCGCAACGTCCCCTTCGTCATCGAGAACCTCCCTTACCTCGACTCCTTCGGGCGCGAGACCGTCACCTTCGTGCGGACCTTCCGGCTCCCCGGCGGACCCCACCGCTTCGACGCCACGATGGTCCACAGCCCCGAGCGCGACTGCGTCCTCGACTACCTGGGCACGCACCAGCACCTCGCCAGCGACCTCCACATGAGCGCCGAGCCCGACGGCTCGCTGCTCATCCGCTCCGGTGAACACCGCTTCCGCGAGGGCCCCGTCGACGTCCGCGTCCCCGACCTGATCGGCGGCGAGGCCGAGGTCCGCGAATCCTTCGACGACGCCACCGGCCGGTTCCGGATCCGGGTGCGCGTGGTCAACCGCCGCTTCGGTCCGCTCTTCGGCTACGAAGGCTCCTTCACCGCGGAGTACGTCGACGCCCGCGACCGGTGGGCGACGGGGCTCTGCGGCGACCTGCGTCCCGTCCGCGAGGAGGTGCGGGCGTGAGCGCGGCCACCAAGGAGAAACTCCTCGAAGGAGCCCTGCGCACCCTGGTCGAGCAGGGCATCGCCAAGGCCTCGGCCCGCACCATCGCGACCACCGCCGGGGTCGGACAGGGCCTGATCTTCTACCACTTCGGCTCCGTGGACGAGCTGCTCGCCGCGGCCTGCCGCCACGGCGCCGAGCAGCGGGTGGCCCGCTACCGCGAACGGCTCGCCGGGCTCGGCAGTCTCACCGAGCTGCTGGAGTTCGCCCGCTCGATGCACGAGGAGGAGCGGGCCGCCGGGAACGTCGCCATGCTCGGGCAGCTGCTGGCCGCCGGGCAGAACTCGCCCACCCTCGCCGCCGCCACCGCCGACGGGCTCGGGCTGTGGATCCAGGAGCTGGAGACGGTCCTCACCCGGCTGCTGGCGGCGACGCCGCTGGACGGGTACACCGACCCGGCGGGGCTGGCCCGGGCCACGGCCGCCTCCTTCATCGGCATCGAGCTGTACGAAGGGGTGGACCCGCAGGGTGCCGGCAGCGCGCTCGACGCGCTGGAGCAGCTCGCCGGACTGGCCGCGGTGCTGGAGGGCCTGGGCTCCCTGAGCCAGCGCGTGGTGCGGCACGGGCTGCGGCGCGGGACCCGCTGACCGCCGGCCGCCGACCCGCTCCGGGCCGCGACCGGCCGCGCGCGTCACCCGTACGGCCCAGTGGACCGGGACCCGGGCAAGGACCGCCCGGTCGGCCGATCCCCGTTCGACACACCCCGGCCTGTCCCCTTTCGTAGGGGTAACAGCCTCGGCGGATCGAGCACCGGGAGGGACCGTGGGAGGGACTGTGCAGCCGGAAGGCTTCGACTACGACACACACAGCCGTCTCGCCGGCCCGTTCGCGGAACCGGTCCTCGGCCCCGACGGCGTCCACCACGTGGCGTACCGCTCCCTGCTCTCGCGCGAGGAGCTCCGCACCCGAATACGGGCGATCGCCCTCATGACGCTCGCCCCGGTGGCCGCGGCCGGTCTGCTGCTCTACCTCGTCTGGCCCACCCACTGGACCGTCCGGGAGGGCGCCGCCCGCTGGCTGATCGTCTGCGATGCCGTGATGCTCTGCTCCATCGCGCTGATCATGCTGTTCACCCTGGTCAACGTGGTGTCGATCGCCCACGCCACGATGGCCGCCCGCGACCCCGTCCCCGTACCGGCCGAGCCGGGCACCCGCGTCGCGTTCCTGACGACCTACGTCCCCGGCAAGGAGCCGCTCGCCATGGTGCGGGCCACCCTCCAGGGCGCGCGGCGCATCCGGCACGACGGGCCGCTGGACGTATGGCTGCTGGACGAGGGGGACGACCCGCAGGCCAGGGCGCTGTGCGCCAGGCTCGGCGTACGGCACTTCACCCGCAAGGGCGTGCCCGAGTGGAACACGGCCAAGGGCGCCCACCGGGCGCGGACCAAGCACGGCAACTACAACTCCTGGCTCGTGCGGCACGGCGACGACTACGAGTTCTTCGCCTCCGTCGACACCGACCACGTACCGCTCGCGAACTACCTGGAGCGGATGCTCGGCTTCTTCCGCGACCCCGACGTCGCCTTCGTCGTCGGCCCGCAGGTCTACGGCAACTACACCGAGGCCGTCACCAAGGCCGCCGAGTCCCAGCAGTACCTCTTCCACGCCCTGATCCAGCGCGCCGGCAACCGCTACGGCGCCCCCATGTTCGTGGGCACCAACAACGCCGTACGCATCAGTGCCCTGCGGCAGATCGGCGGACTGTACGACTCCATCACCGAGGACATGGCCACCGGCTTCGAGCTCCACCGCAGCAGGAACCCGGCCACGGGCCGGTTCTGGCGTTCCGTCTACACCCCCGACGTCCTGGCCGTCGGGGAGGGACCCGCCTCCTGGACCGACCTCTTCACCCAGCAGCTGCGCTGGTCGCGCGGCACCTACGAGACCCTGTTCAAGCAGTACGGGAAGAGCTTCTTCACGATGCCCGCCGGACGCCGGCTCAACTACACGCTGATGCTCGTCTACTACCCGATGACCGCGGTGAACTGGCTGCTCGGCATCCTCAGCTGCGTCCTGTTCCTGTGGTTCGGCGCCTCCGGCACCCAGGTCTCCTCCAAGGTCTGGCTGATGCTCTACGCCGACGCGGCCGCCCTCCAGGTGGGCCTCTACCTGTGGAACCGCCGCCACAACGTCTCGCCCCACGAACCGGCCGGATCCGGCGGCGTCGCGGGCATGGCGATGTCCGCCGTCTGCGCGCCCGTCTACCTCAGGTCACTCGGCTCCGCGGTGCTGCGCACCGAGGGCCGTTTCGTCGTCACCCCCAAGGGCGGGGACGCCAGCCCCGACCGGCTGATGACCTTCCGCATCCACCTCTTCTGGGCCGCCGTCCTGATCGTCTCGCTGCTGGCATCCGTCCGCTTCGACCACACGCACGTCGCCATGCGGGTCTGGGCGGTGCTGGCGCTGGCCATCGCGCTCGCCCCGCTCGCCGTGTGGTGCGTGACGCGCGGCCGGGCCGGATCCCGGGGCGGGACGAAGGACGGAGGGTCCGAGCCGGGTGAGGAGCCGGCTTTCGTCCGGGCGACAGGAGGGAATTGAGCCATGGGCTACCGGCCGTCGAAGAAGTTCAAGAAGACCGCCCTGGGCGCCGGCGCCGTGCTGGTGCTGGCCGCGCTCAACGCGCCCGCCGCGATCTCCTTCGCCGAGGACAGGTACCACCTGTACAAGATCGGGCAGCCCAGCTACCGGATCCAGTACGGGTCGTGGGACCTCATCGGGCTCCCCGAGGAGCACCGGATCAACGCCATGCACGCGGCCCTGCTGCACACGGGCAAGGTGCTGCTCATCGCCGGCAGCGGCAACAACCAGAAGAACTTCGACAAGGGCACCTTCGACACCGTCCTGTGGGACCCGGCGGACAACACCTTCAAGAAGATCCCGACACCGGAGGACTTCTTCTGCGCCGGGCACAGCCAACTGCCCGACGGGCGACTGCTCGTGGCCGGCGGCACGGCCCGGTACGAGGTGCTCGACGGGAAGGTCACCCGGGCGGGCGGCCGGATGCGGGTCAAGAACGAGAACCCGGACAAGGCCGTCAAGCTGCGCAAGGGCACCCGGTTCCGGTCCCCCTCCGGGGTGGAGTACGAGGCGAAGTTCGACGTGATCGTGCCGAAGGCCAGGAAGAAGTTCGAGATCACCTACGGGCGCGGCGGGCAGGTCGTGCCGTGGAAGACCACGGTGGTCGCCGCCGAGTCACGGGTCTTCGTCGAGGCGGTGAAGACCGGCGCCGAGGGGCTGACCACGGAGGCCGCGCAGTACGAGGTGGTCGGGCTGACGGGCAAGGACGCCGACAACGTCTACGGGCTCGCGGAGCGGCTGAGCGCCGACAAACAGGACTTCCAGGGCATCAAATCGGCGTACGAGTTCGACCCGAAGGCCGAGAAGTACATCCGCGTCGACCCGATGAGCGACGCCCGCTGGTACCCGACGCTGGTGACCCTGGAGGACGGGCGGGTGCTCGCCGTCTCCGGGCTCAACGACGTGGGCGACGTGGTGCCCGGGGACAACGAGTACTACGACCCGCGGACCAAGAAGTGGTCGAAGGCCCCCTTCCACTACTTCCCGACCTATCCCGCGCTCTTCCTCATGCAGGGCGGCAAACTCCTCTACACCGGCTCCAATGCCGGCTACGGCCCGAAGACCAAGGGGCGCGAGCCGGGCGTGTGGGACCTCGAGACCAACGAGTTCAAGAAGGTGGGCGGGCTGGCGGAGCCGGAGCGGATGGAGACCTCCTCCTCGCTCCTGCTGCCGCCCGCCCAGGACCAGAAGGTGATGGTCCTCGGCGGCGGCGGGGTCGGCGAGTCCAAGCTCTCGTCCAGCCGGACCGCGATCGTGGACCTGAAGGAGGAGAACCCGGTCTTCCGGTCCTCGGCGCGGCTGCCGCGCGGCACCCGGTACCTGAGCAGCGTGCTGCTGCCGGACGACTCGGTCTTCACCACGGGCGGCTCCGCCGACTACCGGGGCCGGGGCGCCAGCGACATCCACAAGGCGCAGTTCTACTACCCGCGCACCGACTCCTTCGTGGCCGCCGCCGATCCGACCGTGGGCCGCAACTACCACTCCGAGGCGCTGCTGCTGCCCGACGGGCGGGTGGCGACCTTCGGTTCGGATCCGCTCTTCGCCGACAAGGACAACACCCGGCTCGGCAAGTTCGAGCACCGGCTGGAGGTGTACACGCCGCCGTACCTGTACCGGGACGCGGCCCTGCGTCCCGTACTGGGCTCAGGGCCCGAGGAGCCCGACGCGAACGGTCGGGCCACCTTCGCCGCGGAGCACCCCGAGCGGATCGAGCGGGCCCGCCTGATGCGGCCGAGCGCGGTCACGCACACCACGGACGTGGAGCAGCGCTCGATCGAGCTCGGGCTGACGAAGAAGGACGGCTCGATCACGGTCGAGGTGCCGCGGGACCGGACGCTGGTGCCGCCGGGCTGGTACATGCTGTTCGTGACCGACGCGCGCGGCACGCCCTCGGTGGCGAAGTGGCTCCAGGTGCGGGCCCCGGAGCCGGCCGCCCCGTAGGCCGGGCCGGCTCGCGGGCGGCGCCCTACGTCCGCCAGAGCAGCCAGGGTTCGGCGGTGCAGGACGCCTGCAGGGCCTGGTCGTTGTTCCCGCCGCTCGGGCGGACCGAGACGCACTTGCCGCTGTTGCGGTTGACCAGGTGCCAGGCCCGGTGCGGGGCGTTGTAGCGGAAGGTCCAGAACTGGTCGGGGAAGAGGCCGTTCTCGTCCCCGCACAGGTACTGGGTGACGAGGGCGTCGTCCGCCGTGCGGGCGGCGTCGACCGACAGGCACAGCCCGCTGTGCAGGTTGCGGAGCGCGTAGACGGTCCCCCCGGGGCCGCCGGCCTCGGCGGTGAGCCTCCAGAACTGGTCGGCATTCGCCCCGCAGCCGGTCTGTACGAGTCCCCCCGAGGGCACGGTGCTGCCGCGGTCGGTGGACAGGCACATCCTGCTGCCCGTGTTGCTCAGCCGGAACAGCCCGTCCGGCAGTGCGGGCGGGTCCTTGGGATCCTGCGGCGCGGACGGGGAGGGCGACGGCGCGGGACCGGACGGGGCGGCCCCGGAGGGTGCGGGCGCGGGGGGACGCGGTACGTCCTCCCGCGCGCCCGGAGCCGTCGTGGGCGCGGGGGCCGGCGTCGGGGCGGGGGCCGGTGCCGGCGCGGACGGTGCCGGTGACGGGCCGGGTCCGGGCGAGGACCCCGCGGGGAGGGGCACCGGGACCGGCCCGGGGGACGCGTCCGCGCGCGGTGCCTGATCGGCGGCCGACGCGGTGGCGTACGGCCGGGTGAGGAGGACCATGACCGCCGCGGCGGTGAGGGTGGTGATGCCGAACAGCGCGGCCGTGACCACCGCGACCAGCGGGAGTGCGCGCTCCTGCGGGCGGCGGCGCCGGTCGTCCGCCGGGGCGGCCGCCATGGACACCGCCCCGGTCGCCGCCGGGTCTTGCGGAGCCGGCTCCGACACGGTGACCGCCGCGGCGGACCGGGTGTCCACACGCTCCAGGACCACCCCTTCGACCGCCTCGCCGGCCCGGTCGAAGCCGTCCTCCCGTATCTCCTGCCACAGCCGGACGGCCTCCGCCCGCCGGTGGTCGAGCGCGCTGCCCACCAGCGCCAGTGCGAGGGACAGGTGCGGCCCCGCGGTCGCCTGCGGCCCGCCGGCGGCGGCGGATTGCGCCTGCGCGTCCGCGTACGCCCGGCGCGCCGCCGTCTGCACGGCCCGCGCCGTGTCCAGCTGGTCCAGGGCCTCGTCCAGATGCCGGTGTGCCCGCCCGGGCTCCGCCGCCGCGGGTGCGGGCGCCTCCCGCGCCGGGACCCGCAGCAGCATGGTGATGATGGCGAGCAGTCGGCTCACCAGCTCTCCCGACTCGGCGAGGTCCCGCTCCGCCTGCCGCAGCGCCTCGTCGAGCGCGGGCGCCGGGCCGAGTTCCACCTCAGCCGTCAGCGCGTCGTCGTGCAGCCGGCGGGCCTGCTCCAGCATGGCCCCGCGCCCGCGCGGATCGCGTACCCGGTCCCGTACGACCGCGTTGAGCCGCCCGAGCGGGATGATCCGCGCACCGCTGCGGTACTCGCCCCACAGGGTCTTGCCCCCGCCGTGGCGTTCGGCCAGTTCACGGACCGTCAGCGAATCGGTCATCGCCCGCAGGAACTGCGCGAGGGCGTTGGCCGCGTCCGTGGTTCCCCTGGGCGCCCCCTGTGGACGGCCTGCCTTCCCCATGCTTCCCCCTGCTGTCCGCGGACTCCGGGGCGGGGCGAGGCGGGCCCCGGACCGGCCCAGCGAACACCGCGGGCTCGCGAGGCGTCCACAGCCGGGCTCCGCCGGTGTCCGGAAAGCGGCCGGGGTGCGCGTACGGGGCAGCCGTGGGCCCGGGGCCGCGATGCCGAGGTGCCCGCCCGGTCCGGCAACGGGCCGGGAGCCGCGGGGACGGGGCGGACACGCGGGGACGCTCCGTCCCCGATGTGTGGGAATGGCCGGTTCCGCGTCATTCCCGGGCGCGGCGGGCCAGACCCAGGGCGTAGTCCGGCCACCAGGTGCCGGCGGCCGGGCCGCCGCGGCAGGTCCCGTCGGACTCGCCGGGCCGCTTGACCCAGAGGTACGCGTCGACGAGCGGGTCGTCCGTCCGGTCGGTCGGCGGCGTCCCGAGGGCGCGGCCCGGCGGATTGCACCAGGCCTGGGCACGGTTGCCGGGCAGCGGCCCGTCGCCGTTGCGGCTGGTGTCGATGACGAAGTGCTTGCCGCTGGTGCCCTTGGAGATCCTGGCGCCGTAGGCCCGGGCCGCCGCGTCGGGCTGGAAGTTGGAGACGTTGAGGGCGAAGCCGTCGGCGCGGTCGAGGCCCGCCTTGAAGAGGGGTTCGACGAGGTCCATCGGGTTGGGGATCCAGGCCGGGTTGCCGGCGTCCAGATAGACCTTGGTGTTCCGGTTCTTCTTCAGCCGGTCGACGGCCTCGGAGAGCAGCTGGTAGCGCTCGGCGTGGTGCTCGGGCCGGGTGCAGCCGTCGATGATGTGCGCGATGGCGTCCGGCTCCAGGATCACGACGGCCTTGGTGTCCTCGATGTTGTCCGCGAAGGCGCCGATCCAGCTGCGGTAGGCCCGGGCGTCGGGGGCGCCGCCCGCCGAGTGCTGCCCGCAGTCCCGGTAGGGGATGTTGTAGGCGGCGAGCAGCAGGGTCCGCCCGGTGGTCCTGGCCCCCGTCCTGGCCCGGCGGATCTCCGGGCCGGGGTCGCCCGCGGGTCCCCACAGGGTGAGCGGGCGGTCCGCGATCCTGCGCAGCACCTGGGCGTCGCTGTTGCGGCCCGCCGCCTCCCAGGCGGCGACCTGCCGGGCGGCGGCGCTGTGCGGATCCACCCAGAACGGGGACTCCTCGGCCGCGGCGATGGGGGAGGGGGCCCGGGGCGTGGCGGCGGGCGTCCCCCGCTCGGGCGTGGACGCCCCGCTGCACGCGGGGGCCGCAGCGAGGAGCAGGAGGAGGCCGAGGACGGGGGCGGGAGTTCTGAAACGCGGCCTGCGAGCGGCGGGGGGCATCCGGCTTCCTCGGGACGAAGGGTCGGGCAGCGGACCGGGATACCGGGATATCGTGACATGGCGGACAGTTGGCGCGACTGCGCGACACCGTGCCCAGGGGTCAGCGGGTGGGGTCCCCCGCCGTGAGGGCGATGGCCAGCGGAGTGCGCTCGTAGCGGACCTGGTGCCCGTGGCGGGCGGAGATGAGCAGGCCCGCCGCCCGCAGGACCCCCAAGTGGTCCGAGACCGTGGACGGGGCCAGACCGAGCCGGTGGGCCAGCGCCGTGGTGGAGGCCGGTTCCTCCAGCGCGCACAGCACCTGCGCCCGGGCCCGGCCCAGCAGTCGGGCGAGCGCGTCCGGGGTGTCCTCCCGCACCGGGGTCCACAGGGCGCCGATGCCCCGGGCCGCGTAGACCACGGTCGGCTGCCAGGGCGGGTCGAAGCCGCCCGCGATCTGCGGCCAGACGAAGGCGCTCGGCATGAGGAGCAGGCCCTGGCCGCCCAGGACGCGATCGTGGTGACTGGGCCGTTCGATGGACAGGGTGAGGGAGGCCGCGTCCCAGACGAGGTCCGGGTGCAGACCGTCGAAGAGCGATTCCAGCCCGCCGGCCGCGAGGCGCCGCGTGTGGAAGAGGATGTCCGCCTCCAGCAGGGCCCGCAGCCGCGGCCAGTGCGGCTCGATCAGGACGCTCCAGGCCCGCTCCAGCAGATCGGCCAGCTCGTGCACGGACCGCGCGGGATCGGCGAGCAGGGAGCGGCCCAGCTCGCTGTCGAGAGCGCCCGGCGTGCAGGCCAGCGACTTGCGCATGTCCTCGCGGGCCTCGGCCGGATCGGCCGCACGGATCAGCGCGAGCTCCTCCTCGAAGGAGACGCCGGGCCCGCCCGGCGGCGGGCTGATGAAGTCCGTACTGTGCCCCCGCCGCGGCATCAGCAGCCACAGCGGCCGCAGGTCCAGACCGTCGGCGGCGGCGCGGATCCGCTGGAGCCAGGGCAGGTGGTAGCCCTGCCGGTCGGGGCGCTTGAGGGTGCGGACCGCCTCCTGCGTCTCCCAGGCGGGCGACAGCGCGAACCGGCACCGCAGCAGATCCTCGTGCCCGAACCGGTAGTGCAGGCCCATCCCGGCCCCTTCCTCCTCCTCGCCCGACGACCCCGCCCCGCGTGGTCGCTGCCTCAATGATCGGGCACAGGATTCGGTCACAGGCGAATCTCTGGGGCACCGCACCCGGTCCCGGGACGCTGGGCCCATGCCAGCCGATACCCAGGCGCCCGGGCGGTCCGCACCGCCACCGGGCTACCGCTCCGTGTTCCGGGTCCGGGAGTTCCGGACCGTCTTCGCCGCCCACCTGCTGTCCGTGTTCGGCGTGGTCGTCGCCGAGATCTCGCTGTCCGTCCTCGTCTACCGCACCACCGGCTCGCCCCTGATGAGCGCGCTCACCTTCGCCCTCGGCTTCCTGCCGTACGCCCTCGGCGGCACCCTGCTCGCCGGGATCGCCGACCGCCACCCCGCCCGCCGGGTCCTCGTGACCTGCGACCTCGTCTGCGCGCTCTGCGCGGCGGCCATGGTGCTGCCGGGCACGCCGGTCGCCGCGCTCCTCGTGCTGCGCTGCGCGATGGCCTTCGTGGCACCGCTGTTCCAGGGCACGCGCAACGCCTCCCTCTCCGACGTCCTCGGCACCGGTGAGGCCTTCGTCCTGGGCCGCTCGCTGCTGCGCATGGTGGCCCAGAGCGCCCAGCTCATCGGCTTCGGCCTCGGCGGGCTGCTGCTCACCGTGCTCGCACCCCGCGGGGCCATCGCCCTCACCGCCGCCGGTTTCCTCGGCTCCGCGCTCCTGCTGCGGTTCGGCACCCGCAGCCGGCCGGCCCGCACCGGCGCCCGTACCTCCCCGCTCGCCGGACTGCGCGCCGTCCTCGGCCGGCGGCGGCTGCGCGCACTGATGCTGCTGTTCTGGCTGCCGCCCGTCTTCCTCGTCGCCCCCGAGGCGCTGCTCGCCCCCTACGCCGACGGCATCGGCGTCGGCACCGCCGCCCTGGGCCTGATGATGTGCGCGATGCCCGTCGGCACCATCGCCGGGGAGCTCTGGGCCGGCTCGGCCCTCAGCGCCCGGACCCGGTCGCGGATCGTGGCGCCGCTCGCCGCCGCCGGCCTGCTGCCGCTCCTGATCTTCGCGGTGCGCCCCGGCCTGCCCGTCGCCCTCGCCGCGCTGCTGCTCGCCGGACTGGCCCACGCGTACACCCTCGGACTGGACCAGTGGTACGTCGACGCCGTTCCCGACGAGCTGCGCGGGCGGGCGATGACCCTGCTCGGCACCGGCCTGATGACCCTCCAGGGCGTCGGCATGGCCCTGGCCGGCCTCGCCGCCGAGTTCCTCCCGGTGCACCGGGTCGTCACCGTCGCCGGGGTCCTCGGTACGGGCGTCGTCCTGCTGCTCCTGGCCGAACTCCGGGCCGCCGTCCGGCAGGAGGAACGACTGAGGGGTGAGACGGCCCCCGCCGTGAAGTGACCTCCCGGTAGGGTCGGACGCGTGCCCAAGCCGCTCAGCCTTCCCTTCGACCCCATCGCCCGCGCCGACGAACTCTGGCAGCAGCGCTGGGGACCCGTGCCCTCGATGGCCGCGATCACCTCGATCATGCGTGCGCACCAGATCCTCCTCGGCGAGGTCGACGCGGTCGTCAAGCCGTACGGGCTGACCTTCGCCCGGTACGAGGCGCTGGTGCTGCTCACCTTCTCCAAGGCGGGCGAACTGCCGATGTCGAAGATCGGCGAGCGGCTGATGGTGCACCCGACGTCGGTGACCAACACCGTGGACCGGCTGGTGAGGTCGGGGCTGGTCGCCAAGCGGCCCAACCCGAACGACGGCCGCGGCACCCTCGCCTCCATCACGGACAAGGGCCGCGAGGTCGTCGAGGCGGCCACGAAGGACCTGATGGCCGTCGATTTCGGCCTCGGCGCGTACGACGCCGAGGAGTGCGGGGAGATCTTCGCGCTGCTGCGCCCGCTGCGGGTGGCCGCCGCCGACTTCCAGGAGTCGTAGGGGGTCCTGCCGATCGGGCCGGGCCCCCGGGGCCGCGTCAAGATCGAGCAAAACGGACGGCTAGGCTCGTCCGCATGAAACGAAGCGTGCTGACCCGCTACCGCGCCATGGCCTACGTGACCGCGGTCATGCTCCTGATCCTCTGTGCCTGCATGGTGGCGAAGTACGGCTTCGACACCGGCGCCGATCTGACCTTCGTGGTCTCGCAGGCCCACGGTGTGCTCTTCATGATCTATCTGGCCTTCGCCCTCGACCTGAGCTCCAAGGCCAGGTGGCCCTTCGGCAAGATGCTCTGGGTCATGCTCAGCGGAACCATTCCGCTGGCCGCCTTCTTCGTCGAGCGCAAGGTCCGCGCCGAGGTCGAGCCGCTGGTCAGCGACTCGCCGGCGGCCGCCCAGGCCTGAGCGGGCGCGGGCACGAGGCGAGCGTCACCCACCCCCGGGGCGAGTCCCCGGGGGTTTGCCATCGACATTTACTAGGACGTCCTAGTAAATTCATGGGTATGGACGCTGACGCCATCGAGGAAGGCCGCCGTCGCTGGCAGGCCCGCTATGACAAGGCCCGCAAGCGCGAGGCAGACTTCACCACGCTCTCCGGCGACGAGGTCGAGCCGGTCTACGGACCCCGGCCCGGCGACGCGTACGAGGGATTCGAGCGCATCGGGTGGCCCGGCGAGTACCCGTACACCCGCGGGCTCCACGCCACCGGCTACCGGGGGCGGACCTGGACCATCCGGCAGTTCGCCGGCTTCGGGAACGCCGAGCAGACCAACGAGCGCTACAAGATGATCCTGGCCGCCGGCGGCGGCGGGCTCTCCGTCGCCTTCGACATGCCGACCCTCATGGGGCGCGACTCCGACGACCCCCGCTCCCTGGGAGAGGTGGGGCACTGCGGCGTCGCCATCGACTCCGCGGCCGACATGGAGGTCCTGTTCAAGGACATCCCGCTCGGCGACGTCACGACCTCGATGACCATCTCGGGTCCGGCCGTGCCCGCCTTCTGCATGTACCTGGTCGCCGCCGAGCGGCAGGGCGTGGACCCCGCCGTCCTCAACGGCACGCTCCAGACCGACATCTTCAAGGAGTACATCGCCCAGAAGGAGTGGCTCTTCGAACCCGAGCCGCACCTGCGCCTCATCGGCGACCTCATGGAGTACTGCACGAAGGGCATCCCGGCCTACAAGCCGCTGTCCGTCTCGGGCTACCACATCCGCGAAGCCGGGGCGACGGCCGCGCAGGAGCTCGCGTACACCCTCGCCGACGGCTTCGGCTACGTGGAGCTCGGACTCTCGCGCGGGATGGACGTCGACGCCTTCGCGCCCGGCCTCTCCTTCTTCTTCGACGCGCACCTCGACTTCTTCGAGGAGATCGCCAAGTTCCGCGCCGCGCGCCGGATCTGGGCCCGCTGGATGAAGGAGGTGTACGGGGCGAAGAGCGAGAAGTCCATGTGGCTGCGCTTCCACACCCAGACCGCCGGCGTCTCCCTGACGGCGCAGCAGCCGTACAACAACGTCGTGCGCACCGCGGTGGAGGCCCTCGCGGCCGTGCTCGGCGGCACCAACTCGCTGCACACCAACGCCCTCGACGAGACCCTCGCCCTGCCGAGCGAGCAGGCGGCCGAGATCGCCCTGCGCACGCAGCAGGTGCTGATGGAGGAGACCGGCGTCGCCAACGTGGCGGACCCGCTGGGCGGTTCCTGGTTCGTGGAGCAGCTCACCGACCGCATCGAGGCCGAGGCCGAGAAGATCTTCGACCAGATCAAGGAGCGCGGCCTGCGCGCCCACCCCGACGGGCAGCACCCGATCGGGCCGATCACCTCGGGCATCCTGCGCGGCATCGAGGACGGCTGGTTCACCGGCGAGATCGCCGAGTCGGCCTTCCAGTACCAGCGGTCGCTGGAGAAGGGCGACAAGCGCGTCGTCGGTGTCAACGTGCACCACGGGTCGGTCACCGGGGACCTGGAGATCCTCCGGGTCAGCCACGAGGTGGAGACCGTCCAGGTGCGGGAGCTGGCGGCCCGCAAGGCCCGGCGCGACGACGCCAAGGTCGACGCGGCGCTGAAGGCCATGCTGGACGCCGCCCGGGACGGGTCGAACATGATCCCGGCCATGCTGGACGCGGTGCGGGCCGAGGCCACGATGGGCGAGATCTGCAACGTCCTGCGCGACGAGTGGGGCACGTACACGGAGCCGCCGGGCTTCTAGGTCGTGTCCGCAGCCCGTCCCGGCCCGCTTGCGGATCGGACCGGAGCGCGCCCGGCAAAAGGTGTGCAGGGCCGGTCGTGGCACCCGTACGGTGGCGCCATGACCGGCCTTCCCGTTTCCGTGCTTGGTGTCAGCGCCCGTGTGGCGATGCAGACCGGCTGCGGTCCGTACGCGTACATCGTGGCCGACTTCGAGCCGCCCGGCCCCGGCGGGGAGTCGGAGTTCCGGCACACCGTGGCGGACCGCCGGCTCCCGCACGAGTTCCTGCCCGCGGTGTGGGAGGGGATCCGGGAGGGGCTGGGCGGGGTGGCGGCCGTCGTGGTCCTCACCGACGGCGGCTTCCACGAGGTCGACTCCCGCGATTCCGGCTACCGGCTCGCCGGCCGGTACGCCGGGCTGGCGGCGCTCGCTGCCGCCGGTCTGGGGGAGCCGCCCGAGGACCGGGGCCGGGGGATCCGGGTGAACTGGCCCGGGAAACCGGGGCCGGCGCCCGGGCCGCAGGCCTGAGCGGCACGGCGGCCGCGGCCGTGGGCCTCAGGCTGTCGCCGGACCCCGCAGGCCGTGCATCAGGAGGGCCGTGAAGGTGGCCACCCAGAGCTCGTCCACCGGTTCGGAGCTCACCAGGGCGCGGTGCACCACCGTCCCGGCGATCACGTCGAAGATCAGGTCCGTGGTGCGGCCGGCGAGGGACTCGTCCTCCTCGTACGGGAGTTCGCCGCGGGCCTGGGCCCGTTCGCGGCCCAGTACGACGAGACGTTTCTGCCTGTCCACGATCGCCGACCGGATCCGGTCGCGCAGGGCCTCGTCCCGGGTGGACTCGGCGACGACCGCCATCAGGGCGGTACGGGCCTCCGGGCGCCGCAGCAGCTCCGCGAACTGCAGGACCACGTTCTCGATGTCGGCCTCGAGGGAACCCCGGTCGGGGAGTTCGAGCGCGTCGAACAGCTCCGCCACCGCGTCCACGACCAGCTCGTTCTTGCCCGCCCAGCGCCGGTAGAGGGTGGTCTTGGCGACCCCCGCCCGGGCGGACACGTCGCCCATCGTCAGCTTCGACCAGCCGAGCTCGACCAGTGCGTCCCGGGTCGCGGCGAGGATCGCGGCGTCCGCGGCGGCACTGCGGGGACGACCGGTGCGGCCGGGGCTGGGGTTGCGCATGGCCGAGACCATACCCGCCGGTAGCCGAACCGGCCGTTGTGGTTCAGATCACGGGGCGGGAAGGGGAGCGACGGGCCGCCGGGGGAGTTACGCTACGGCTCGTAGCGTAAGAGCGACAACCACGCGAAGAGCTACTGGCGCCAGGTGGGGACCCGGCGCCGTCCAGCATCACGATCGCGACAGTACGGCGGCACGGCCAATTCACGCGATCTTTTTCGTCGGCGCGCGCACACGGGGGAGGATGTACGCATGCAGCCCAGAAACATGTCCATGAGCGGCGTCGTCGACCTCGCCGCGGTGAAGGCGGCCGGCGAGGCCAAGGCCAAGGCCGAGCAGGCCCGCGCCGAAGCGGCCCGCCAGGCCGGTCAGGCCGGCGGGGCGGGTCCGTCCGCCGGTGCGGTGCCGCCGTCCGCGCTCGTCATCGATGTCGACGAGGCCGGCTTCGAACGCGATGTGCTCCAGCTCTCCGCAGAGGTTCCGGTCGTCCTGGACTTCTGGGCCGAGTGGTGCCAGCCGTGCAAGCAGCTCAGCCCGCTGCTGGAGCGGCTGACCATCGAGGCGAACGGCCGCCTCGTGCTGGCCAAGGTCGACGTCGACGCCAACCAGATGCTCATGCAGCAGTTCCAGATCCAGGGAATCCCGGCCGTCTTCGCCGTGGTCGCCGGTCAGGTGCTGCCGCTGTTCCAGGGCGTGGCCCCCGAGCAGCAGATCCGCGAGACCCTCGCCCAGCTGGTCCAGGTCGCCGAGGAGCGCTTCGGGATCATCGGCATCGAGGTGGACCCGGACGCGGAGGGGGCCGCCGCGGCCGCCCCTGCCACGGACGAGATCCCGGCCGGCCCCCACGACGCACTGCTGGAAGCGGCCGTCGTCGCGCTGGACGCCGGTGACCTGGGCGGCGCCGTCCAGGCGTACAAGAACGTACTCGCGGACGACCCGGGCAACACCGAGGCCAAGCTGGGCCTGGCCCAGGCCGAGCTCCTCGCCCGGGTCCAGCACATGAACCCGCAGGCGGTGCGCGCCGCGGCGGCCGAGAACCCGCGCGACCCGGCGGCGCAGATCGCCGCGGCCGACCTCGACCTGGTCGGCGGTCACGTGGAGGACGCCTTCGGGCGCCTGGTGGACACCGTGCGGGTCACGTTCGGTGATGACCGCGACGCCGTGCGGCTGCGGCTGCTGGAGCTGTTCGAGGTCATCGGCGCGGACGACCCGCGGGTGTCGGCGGCGCGTACGGCGCTCGCGCGGGTGCTCTTCTAGGCCGGCTCCGGACCGGCTCCACGGCCGCTCCGAGCCTGCCGCGGCGAGTCCCGCGCGCCTTGCCGGGCCACCGGCGATTTGTTGACACGTAGATAAACAGCGGCCGCGCTTTGCCAAAACTTGGTAATCGCGGCCGCTGTTACTCGCAGTAAATCGAACCCCGTGAACTGTCCGGTGTGTTCGTCATTCGTCCGTTCTGTCGTGGCCCTGGGTGACACCCTGTGTTGCTGCCCGACGTCGGGGGGTCGTACTCAGGTTATCTGGCCGTTACCCGCCAGTAACGAACCCCCTTGTGCCCCGGCCTGGAATGGACCACGATCGGCGACGCTCGGTCCTTCCCGCAGAGCCGCTCACTCGGAGCCGCGGTGGAGGGTCCCCACCGAGCCGGCCTGTGGCAGTGGCACCGGCCGTGGGACAGGGGGGTCTCTGCCGCACCGGCGGGGCCTGTCCTCCAGGTTGCGCGAACGCGTGGCCCAGTGGTTGTCGCTCGGGGGTGATCGCCGGTGTATCGGACGTGGCACAGCCGCGGCCCGGCCGCCTGCGCTCCTTCCCGAGGACGTAGCACTTCTCCCATCCCAGGACGGGCACGGCCCGGACCGGAGATGTACGTCCGAGAAGGAGGAACGAAATGAGTTCTCAGGTTCGTGGCGGGACCAGATGGAAGCGCTTCGCGCTCGTCATGGTGCCGAGCATCGCGGCCACGGCCGCGGTCGGTGTGGGTCTGGCGCAGGGCGCCCTCGCGGCGTCGTTCAGCGTCTCCGGCCAGGACTTCAAGGTCTCGGCCGACAAGCTCGACGGTGAAAACCTGATCCAGTACGGCGGCATCGCCAAGGGTCACGACCTGAAGACGGGCAAGGAGGTCGACCACCCGGTCACCATCTCCGGCTTCAGCAACGCCAAGATCACCAACATGTGCCAGTCCCTGGTCACCCCGACTCCGCTGGGCGCCATCACGCTCCAGCTGAAGACCGGTCACAAGGGCACGCCGGCCGAGGCGTCCAACATCTACCTGGATGTGGCCGAGCTCGACACCGACGCCGAGTTCACCAACCTGGACATCGGTGTCGCGGTCGGCGACCAGAGCCACAAGACCAAGCCGCAGGCCGGCACGGTCTCCAGCCCTTACGCGTTCTCGCAGCGCGCCGACCGGGCCATCCTGACGAACGTGAAGCAGAAGGCGTGGGCGACCACGGCGGGCACCTTCAAGCTGCCCAACCTGAAGCTGCGCCTGATGGGCGGCGACCAGCCGTGCTACCAGGACATCAAGGACTGATACGTCCCGGTGACTGACCGGAAGGGCGGGTGGCGGCAGCCGTCGCCCCCGCCCGTCCGGGCTCCACAGAGTTCTCAAGTACCACCGTTTCCAGGGAGCTGTTGTCCATGAACCCCCAGGCCCCGGTTTACGTTCGCGCAGAAGACGACGCCTGGCTCACCGTGGTGTATTACCACTTCCATGCCTGGAGCGGTCGCCGTCCCTTCTGGGCCGGGCTGTTCACGCTCCTCGGTGGCCTCCCGATCGCGTACTTCCCGTACGCGGACCTCCGGCTGGGCAATGTCAGCCTCGCCATGGCCACCACGGGCGGCGCGGGCGCACTGATCATCGGTGTACTGCTGATCACGCTGGGCCTGGCCCTCTGGTTCCAGGAGACCATCCGCGTCTTCGCCGGCGTGGCCGCGATCCTGCTCGCCCTGGTCTCGATCCCGGTGTCCAACCTCGGCGGCTTCTTCATCGGCTTCAGTCTCTCCATGGTCGGCGGAGCTCTCGCCCTGGCCTGGGCGCCGGGACAGCCGGCCGAGGAGCAGCAGCCCGCCTCCGAGCAGCCGGTCCCGGTCGGCCTGAGCAAGGCGGAGGCGACGGCGGACATGGGAGCCCCGGGCATTCCGGGTCCCCGTGGGACGGAAACGGCACACGCGAGCGAGACGACTGCCCACGCCGATGGCGGGAGGAACAGTGCGGGGTGACGAGACGCAGCGGGGTGTGGCCCCTGGCGCAGAGTCCCGTGTAGTGAAGGGGCCGCGCCACGCGGCACCCAGGAAGTCGCTGCTGAACAAGATCCAGATACCCGTCGGCAAGACGATGGCGCTCGCGGCGATGCCGACCGCCGTGTTCGTCGGGATGGGTATGGCGCCGAAGCTTGCGGTGGCCGACGACAAGGAGATCCCCTTCGCGCCCGGCCCGTGTGTGACGCGGTCCGACGAACCCGCGGAGACCGAGTCGAAGTCCCCGTCCCCCACGCCTTCGACGACGCCCTCGCCGAGCACGTCGCCCAGCGCGACGCCCTCTCCGTCCGCGTCGGCGTCCGCGAAGCCGAAGCCCACCACCTCTCCGTCGGCGGCCAAGCCCCCGGTGACGGACGAGAAGGCCCCGGCCCCGGTCACGACCCCGCCGCCGGACCCGGCCAAGTCCACGAACCCGCTCGACCCGCTGGGTCTGGGCGACGCACTCAAGGACCTGGTCGACGAACTCGGCCGGCCCCTCAAGGACGCGAAGGACAAGGCGACCCCGACGCCCGCGCCGTCCACCACCGCCAAGGCGACCCCGACCCCTGCTCCGACGGCGACCAAGCCCGCGACCCCGACCCCCGACCCGGCCGCGGACGCGATCCGCGAAGCGGCGAAGAAGGCCGGCGTCGAGGTCAAGGACCTGTCCGAGGAGGTCAAGAAGACCGAGAAGGACCCCAAGGACGAGACGGGCGAGGACGAGGACAAGGCCAAGGACGAGGACGCGAAGGACAAGGACGGGAAGCAGCCCTTCCCGTGCCCGACCTACGACGCCAAGGCCCTGGCCGACGCCGAGCTGGAGCAGGACGTCCCGCTCCTGCCGGACGAGCCCTGGTACCTCGACAGCTCCCTGCTGACCCTCTACGGCCTGGACTACCACGGCATCGTCGAGGTGAAGACGGGCAGCGGCAAGGTCAAGAAGGTCCTGAAGTTCACGGCGGACTCGCTCGACATCAAGGACCTGTACCAGACGGTCGGCAAGGGCGGGAACGTCGCCCACCTCAAGTCCCGTCCCGGCTCCACGTCCAAGATCCGCGGTGGCACGGTGACGATGTACACCGAGAGCCTCAAGGGGAACCTGTTCGGTCTGATCCCGATCGAGTTCACCCCGAACAGCCCGCCGCCCCTGAACGTCCCGTTCGCGTTCTTCACGGACGTGAAGGTCGTCCAGGCCGGCCAGTTCGGCGGCACGCTCACCGTTCCGGGCCTGAAGAACTACATCGGTCCGCCGGAGTAGCACCTGCTCGCACGATGGGCAGGAGACTTCGAGTTCTCCCGGCTGAGCAAACACCGAGGGCGGTACCCCGGATCCTTGTGGGGATCCGGGGTACCGCCCTCGGTCTCTGTGCGGCAGAGGTTCGAGCGGTGCCGGCGGCGTCAGCCGCGGGTGTCGCCGCCCAGGTGGTGGACCCGGACCATGTTGGTGGTGCCGGGGACGCCGGGGGGCGAGCCGGCGGTGATGACCATGGTGTCGCCCTGGTTGTAGCGGTTGAGCTTGAGCAGCTCGCCGTCCACCAGGTCGACCATCGCGTCGGTGGTGTCCACGTGCGGGACGATGTAGGAGTCGACGCCCCAGCTCAGCGTGAGCTGGTTGCGGGTGTTGACGTCGGTGGTGAAGGCCAGGATCGGCTGGGTCACGCGGTAGCGCGACAGGCGGCGGGCGGTGTCCCCGGACTGGGTGAAGGCGATGAGCGCCTGGCCGTCGAGGAAGTCCGCGATCTCGCACGCCGCGCGGGCGACGGAACCGCCCTGGGTGCGGGGCTTCTTGCCCGGGACCAGCGGCTGGAGGCCCTTGGAGAGGAGCTCCTCCTCGGCCGCCGTGACGATCTTCGACATCGTCTTGACGGTCTCGATCGGGTAGGCGCCGACCGAGGACTCGGCCGACAGCATGACCGCGTCCGCGCCGTCGAGGATCGCGTTGGCGACGTCGGACGCCTCCGCGCGCGTCGGGCGGGAGTTGGTGATCATCGACTCCATCATCTGGGTCGCGACGATCACCGGCTTGGCGTTGCGGCGGCACATCTCGATGAGCCGCTTCTGGACCATCGGGACCTTCTCGAGCGGATACTCGACGGCCAGGTCACCACGGGCCACCATGACCGCGTCGAAGGCGTCGACCACGGCCGCCATGTTCTCGACGGCCTGCGGCTTCTCGACCTTGGCGATGACGGGGACCCGGCGGCCCTCCTCGTCCATCACCTTGTGGACGTCCTTGACGTCGTTGGCGTCGCGGACGAAGGAGAGGGCGACCATGTCGCAGCCCATCCGCAGGGCGAAGCGGAGGTCGTCGACGTCCTTCTCCGACAGGGCGGGGACGTTCACGGCGGCACCCGGCAGGTTGATGCCCTTGTGGTCCGAGATGACACCGCCCTCGATGACGATGGTCTTGACCCGGGGGCCGTCGACCTCGGTCACCCGGAGCTCGACGTTGCCGTCGTTGATCAGGACCTGGTCACCCTTGGCGACGTCGCCCGGGAGGCCCTTGTAGGTGGTGCCGCAGATGGACTTGTCGCCCGGGACGTCCTCGGTGGTGATGGTGAACTCGTCACCGCGCACCAGCTCGACGGGACCCTCGGCGAAGGTCTCGAGACGGATCTTCGGGCCCTGGAGGTCGGCAAGGACGCCGACGGCGCGCCCGGTGTCCTCGGAGACCTGCCGGACGCGGTCGTACCGCTCCTGGTGTTCTGCCTGGGATCCGTGGCTGAAGTTGAATCGGGCCACGTTCATACCTGCCTCGATGAGCGCTTTCAGCTGCTCATACGAGTCGACGGCGGGGCCCAGCGTGCAGACAATTTTGGAACGGCGCATGACTGGATCCTATCGGTTTGTTTCGTAGCGGAATATTCCGTCTGGTGGAAAGTCCAAGTGACTACTGAGTAACCAGCGCATACGCCTGGGTGGCGATCTCCAGTTCCTCATCCGTCGGGACCACCGCCACCGCCACCCGGGCGTACTCCGCCGAGACCAGCCGCGGCTCGCCGGAGCGCACGGCATTGGCCTCCGGGTCCAGTGCCAGGCCCAGCTCGGCCAGGCCGTCGAGCGCGGCCTCCCGGACCTGGTGGGCGTTCTCGCCCACCCCGGCCGTGAAGGTCACCGCGTCCACCCGCCCGAGCACCGCCGAGTAGGCCCCGATGTACTTCTTCAGCCGGTGGACGTACGCGGCGAAGGCGAGGCTCGCCGCCTCGTCGCCCTCGCCCGCGCGCCGCAGCACCTCGCGCATGTCGTTGTCGCCGCACATGCCCAGCAGACCGCTCTTCTTGTTCAGGAGCGAATCGATCTCATCCACCGAGAAGCCGCCCACCCGCGCCAGGTGGAAGACGACCGCCGGATCGACATCGCCCGAACGGGTCCCCATGACCAGCCCCTCCAGCGGGGTCAGCCCCATGGACGTCTCCACGCACACCCCGCCCCGCACGGCCGAGGCGGAGGCGCCGTTGCCCAGGTGCAGCACGATCACGTTCACGTCCTCCACCGGCTTGCCCAGCAGGCGCGCCGTCGCCCGGGAGACGTAGGCGTGGGAGGTGCCGTGGAAGCCGTACCGCCGGATGGAGTACTCCTCGGCCGTCGCGGCGTCGATCGCGTACCGCGCCACGTGCTCCGGCATCGTCGCGTGGAAGGCCGTGTCGAAGACGGCGACCTGCGGGATGTCCGCGCGCAGCGCGCGCGCCACCTCGATGCCCGTCACGTTCGCCGGGTTGTGCAGCGGAGCCAGCGGGATCAGCTTCCGGATCTCCGCCAGCACCTCGTCGTCGATGACGGTCGGCCGGGTGAACCGCGTCCCGCCGTGCACGACCCGGTGCCCCACCGCCGCCAGTTCGGGGGAGTCCAGACCCATCCCGTCGGCGGCGAGCTCCGCGGCCACGGCCTTCAGCGCGGCCCCGTGGTCCGCGATCGGGCCGAGCTGCTCCCGCCTGCCGCCGGCGGCGCCGGGACCCGCGAGCGGCTCGTGCACCAGCCGGGAGGTCTCCTCGCCGATGCGCTCCACCAGGCCGGCGGCGAGCCGGGACCGGTCCGCCATGTCGAGGAGCTGGTACTTGACCGACGAGGAGCCGGAGTTGAGGACGAGTACGCGCGATGCGGTCACGATGAGGTTCTTTCCTGGTCGCGGGCGGTGGGGGAGGGGAGGGGGATCAGGCGGTGGCCGTGGGCGCCGGCGCGCCCTGCGCCTGGATCGCGGTGATGGCCACGGTGGTGACGATGTCCTGGACGAGCGCACCGCGCGAGAGGTCGTTGACCGGCTTGCGCAGACCCTGGAGCACCGGGCCGACCGCCACCGCGCCCGCCGAACGCTGCACGGCCTTGTACGTGTTGTTGCCCGTGTTGAGGTCCGGGAAGATCAGCACCGTCGCGCGGCCCGCCACCTCGGACCCGGGCAGCTTGGTCGCCGCGACCGAGGGCTCCACGGCCGCGTCGTACTGGATCGGCCCCTCGATCTGCAGGTCGGGGCGCTGCTCGCGGACGAGCTCGGTGGCCTTGCGCACCTTGTCGACGTCCGCGCCGCTGCCCGAGGTGCCGGTCGAGTACGAGAGCATCGCGATGCGCGGCTCGACACCGAAGGCGGCCGCGGTGGCGGCCGACTGGACGGCGATGTCGGCGAGCTGCTCGGCATTCGGGTCCGGGTTGACCGCGCAGTCGCCGTAGACGAGGACCCGGTCCGCCAGGCACATGAAGAAGACCGAGGAGACGATGGAGGCCTCCGGCTTGGTCTTGATGATCTCGAAGGCCGGGCGGATGGTCGCCGCGGTGGAGTGCACCGAACCGGAGACCATGCCGTCGGCCAGGCCGCGCTGGACCATCAGGGTGCCGAAGTAGTTGACGTCGGTGACCACGTCGCCCGCCAGCTCGACGGTCATGCCCTTGTGGGCGCGGAGCTGGGCGTAGTACTCGGAGAAACCTTCCCGCAGCGGGGAGGTCGCCGGATCGATGAGCTGCGCGCCCGAGATGTCGACGCCGAGGTCGGCGGCCTTCTTCAGGATCGCCTGCTCGTCGCCCAGCAGGGTCAGGTCGCAGACCCCGCGGCGCAGCACCACGTCCGCGGCGCGCAGCACGCGCTCCTCGGTGCCCTCGGGCAGGACGACGCGGCGGCGGTCCGAGCGGGCCCGCTCCAGCAGCTCGTGCTCGAACATCATCGGCGTGACGCGCTCCGAGCGGGCCACCGACAGCAGACCGCGCAGCTCGCCGGTGTCCACGTGCCGCTCGAACAGGCCGAGCGCGGTCTCCAGCTTGCGCGGGGTCGCGGAGTTCAACCGGCTCTGCAGCGAGAAGAGTTCGGCGGCGGTCGGGAAGCTGTTGCCGGCCACCGACACCACGGGCGTGCCCGGCGCCAGCTTCGAGGCCAGCGTCAGGATGTCCTTGCCCGGGCGCTCGTTCAGGGTGAGCAGCACACCGGCGATCGGCGGGGTTCCCGAGGTGTGCGCGGCCAGCGCGCCGATGACCAGGTCGGAACGGTCGCCGGGGGTCACGACGAGGCAGCCGGGGGTCAGGGCGTTCAGGAAGTTCGGCAGCATGGCGCCGCCGAAGACGAAGTCCAGGGCGTCGCGGGCCAGCCCGGCATCGTCACCGAGGAGCACCTCGCCGCCGAGCGCCCGGGTGATCTGGGCGACGGTCGGGGCGGAGAGCGACTTGTCGTCCGGCAGCACGTAGCAGGGCACGGGGAGCCGGGCGGCCAGTCGCTCGGCTATGACGTCGCGGTCCTCCGCGGCCACCCGGTTGACGACCATCGCGACGACGTGGCAACCCAGGGTCTCGTAGGCGCGGTAGGCGTTGCGGGCCTCGGCGCGCACGGCCTCGGCCTGGTGCCTGGTGCCGCCGACGACGGGGACGACGACCGCGCCCAGCTCGTTGGCGAGGCGGGCGTTGAGCGCCAGCTCGTCGGGGAGGTTGGTGTCCGCGTAGTCGGTGCCGAGGACGAGCATGACCTCGTAGTCGCGGGCCACCCGGTGGTAGCGGTCGACCAGCCGGGACACCAGTTCGTCGGTGCCCTTCTCGGCCTGGATCGCCGAGGCCTCCTGGTACGACATCCCGTAGGCCGTCGCGGCGTCCTGCTCGATCCGGTAGCGGGCCTTGAGGAGGTCGAAGAGCCGGTCCGGTGCGTCGTGCAGCAGCGGGCGGTAGACGCCGACCCGGGCCGTCTGCCGGGTCAGCAGCTCCATGATCCCCAGTTCGACGACCTGCCGGCCGTCCCCCCGCTCGATACCGGTCACGTACACGCTGCGCGTCACGCCCGCTCTCCGTCCCATGCTGTGAATGTCATTTTGGTCTGGCTTGACCTCTTGACAATACCTCTGTCAATGGGTAGGACGCCCACCGGGAAAAGGCCCGGCCGGGAGGGCCGAAAGGCCCTCGGGGCGGAGCGGCCGAAAACGCGCGGCATCCCGGGCCCGTGGAACAATCGGACAGGCTTCACCATTACGCCCTTCATATGTACGGCAGGAGACACAGCACGATGCGTATCGGAGTTCTCACCGCAGGCGGCGACTGTCCGGGCCTCAACGCTGTCATCCGGTCGGTCGTACACCGCGCCCTGGTCGGGCACGGAGACGAGGTCATCGGTTTCGAGGACGGCTTCAAGGGCCTCCTCGACGGCCACTTCCGCCCCCTCGACATCAATGCCGTCAGTGGCATCCTCGCCCGCGGCGGCACGATCCTCGGTTCGGCGCGCATGGAACGCGCCCGTCTCCACGAAGCCGCCGAGAACGCCCAGGAGCTGGCGACGCGCTACGGCATCGACGCCCTCATCCCGATCGGCGGCGAGGGCACCCTGACCGCCTCCCGGATGCTGTCGGACGCCGGGATGCCGGTCGTCGGCGTGCCGAAGACCATCGACAACGACATCTCCTCCACCGACCGCACCTTCGGCTTCGACACCGCCGTCATGGTCGCCACCGAGGCGATCGACCGCCTCAAGACCACCGCCGAGTCGCACCAGCGCGTGATGGTCGTCGAGGTCATGGGCCGCCACGCGGGCTGGATCGCCCTGGAGTCCGGCATGGCCGGCGGTGCGCACGGCATCTGCCTGCCGGAGCGCCCCTTCGAGGTGGACGCCCTGGTGAAGATGGTGGAGGAACGGTTCGCCCGCGGCAAGAAGTTCGCCGTGATCTGCGTCGCCGAGGGCGCGCACCCGGCCGAGGGCTCCATGCCGTACGAGAAGGGCGCGATCGACCAGTACGGCCACGAGCGCTTCGCCGGCATCGGCAACCGCCTCGCGATCGAACTGGAGCACCGCCTCGGCAAGGAGGCCCGGCCGGTCATCCTCGGCCACGTCCAGCGCGGCGGCACCCCCACCGCCTACGACCGGGTCCTCGCGACCCGCTTCGGCTGGCACGCCGTCGAGGCCGTCCACCGCGGCGAGTTCGGCAACATGACCGCCCTGCGCGGCACCGACATCGTCATGGCGCCGCTCGCCCACGCGGTCACCGAGCTGAAGACCGTCCCCGAGGACCGCATGTACGAGGCCGAGTCGGTCTTCTAGATCCGCGGGATCCGCTCCGGGCGGGACCTTCGACCCGGATCCCCCGGCCGAAGGGTCCCGCTCCCCGTCCGCCCGGCGGGTCCTACGCCGCACCGCCCGCGAGCTGCCAGAACCGGTCCACGATCTCGACGAGGAACTCCCGGCCGGCGTCACCGCTGCCGGCCTCGCCCTGGCCGCCGCCCCAGCTGAGCGTCGCCACCATCCGCGACTGGTAGTCCCCGTGCAGCTGGTCCAGTACCACCTCCAGGTGGTGCTTGGGGATCGGCAGCAGCTTGCCCAGCGGCTTCACGTACGCCTGCCAGCGCGTGGTCACCGCACTGCGCAGCAGCTCGGCGAGCTCCTCGTGCTTGCCGGTCGCCGTCACGAACTGGGCCAGCGTCAGGCCCAGTACCGTGGCGAGGGCTGCGGACTGCCGCTCGTTGCCCTTCCAGCGCCCGGTGTCCTCCATCTTCTGGTACGAACCCGTCTCCAGGCCGATCCGCCGGGCCAGTTCGTCCGCCGCGAGGCCCCGGGCGATGCGGTGCTCCCGCAGGGTGACAGGCTCCGCGAGCAGCTCCCCGGGGGCGCACCACAGGACGCCCGCGAGCGCCGTGAGCTCGGCGGAGGAGGGTGATATCTCGCCACGCTCCCAGGCCATCACGGTCTCGGGCGCGACGACGAGTCCGTACTGGGCGCGCAGGCCGTAGGCGACATGACCGGGAGCCATGCCCAGGGCCGCGCGCAGGCGTCGCGCGGCGGGGGCATTGAAAGGCGGGCTGGAGTGCACACCGCACACCGTAGAAGTGGCCAGGCTGCGGCGCCTACAGACCAAACAAACAAGCCCATACCTCGTAGGAACGTCCTATGAAGTTAAGGGCTTTCGTCAGTTTTTCGGGCGACTGTCCGGTAATCGGTGACGTCGAAGATCCTTTCATGGGTACGGTTCCAGCCAACGCCCACCGACGCAAGACCTCTCACATCCCCTCCACACAATGTGAACCGGCCGCCCCCCGTCCCTCCCCCTTTCCTTGCCTTGACGTCGGCGTCAAGGACTACGGTCGGCCCATGCGCATCGGAGAACTGGCGGAGCGGGCCGGGACCAGCACCCGGACGCTGAGGTACTACGAGTCGCGCGGGCTGCTCCCCGCGCGGCGGGCCGACAACGGCTACCGGAGCTACGACGAGGACGACCTGCGGCTGCTGAGCCAGATCCGCATGCTCCAGGACTTCGGCTTCGAGCTGGAGGAGACCCGGCCCTTCGTGGACTGCCTGCGGGCCGGCCACCCGGCCGGGGACTCCTGCCCCGCCTCGCTCGCCGTCTACCGGCGCAAGCTCGCCGAGCTGGACGGGCTGATCGGCCGGCTGGCCGATGTGCGCGAGCAGCTCGGGCGGCAGTTGGCCGATGCGGAACGAGCGGCGGGCGAGGCGGCCGCGCCGAAGTGCGAGATGACCGGATGAGAGGGACGGGGACATGAAGGCCCACGGTGTGGCGCAGGTGACGGACGCGGATTTCGAGGCCGAGGTGCTCGGGGAGCGGGGACGGCCCGTCCTCGTGGAGTTCACGGCGGACTGGTGCGGCCCCTGCCGCCAGCTCGCCCCCGTCATCTCCTCGATCGCCGCCGAGGAGGCCGACCGGCTCAAGGTCGTGCAGATCGACGCGGACAGCAACCCCGGGGCCGTCACCCGGTACGGGGTGCTGTCCATGCCGACCCTGCTCGTCTTCCGTGACGGCGAGCCCGTCCAGCAGATCGTCGGGGCCCGGGCCAAGCGCCGGCTGCTCCAGGAACTGGAGGAGCAGCTGGCCACGGCCTGAGCCCCGGCGCCTCAGAGCTTCGGCCGGAACCAGACGGTCGCCAGCGGCGGGAGGGTCATGCGCAGGCTCGCCGGGCGGCCCTGCGCCGGCACCGGCTCCGGCCGCAGCGGCCGCGTGTGGTGGATGCCGCTGCCGCCGTAGACCTCCAGGTCGGTGTTGAGCACCTCCTGCCACAGCGGCACCTCCTCCGGCACCCCGAGCCGGTAGCCGTGCCGGACCACGGGCGAGAAGTTCGACACGGCGAGGAGCTGCGAGCCGTCCTGCGCGTACCGCAGGAAGGCGAAGACGTTGTCCTCCGCGGCGTCGGCCTCCACCCAGGCGAAGCCCTCCGGCACGGTGTCCCGCTCCCACAGGGCGGGCGCCGCCGTGTACGTGCGGTTCAGGTCGCGCACGAGTTCCCGTACGCCGCGGTGGTCGCCGGCCGCCGCGTAGGAGGAGTCCAGCAGCCACCAGTCCGGCCCGTACGTCTCCGACCACTCCGACCCCTGGGCGAACTCCTGTCCCATGAAGAGCAGTTGCTTGCCGGGGTGGGCCCACATGAAGCCCAGGTACGCCCGGTGCGCGGCCCGCTTCTGCCACCAGTCGTCCCCGGGCATCTTCGACACGAGCGCGCTCTTGCCGTGCACCACCTCGTCGTGCGAGATCGGCAGCACGTAGTTCTCACTGAAGGCGTAGATCATCCCGAAGGTCATGTCGTGGTGGTGGTACTTGCGGTGCACCGGCTCCTTCGACATGTAGCGCAGGGTGTCGTGCATCCAGCCCATGTTCCACTTCAGGCCGAAGCCGAGCCCGCCGGAGTCCGTCGGCCGGGTCACGCCCGTCCAGGCCGTGGACTCCTCCGCGATCGTCACGACGCCCGGGCAGCGCCGGTACACCGTGGCGTTCATCTCCTGGAGGAAGGCCACCGCGTCCAGGTTCTCCCGACCGCCGTGCTCGTTGGGCGACCACTCGCCCTCCTTGCGCGAGTAGTCGAGGTAGAGCATCGAGGCCACCGCGTCCACGCGCAGGCCGTCCACGTGGAACTCCTCGCACCAGTACACGGCGTTGGCGACGAGGAAGTTGCGCACCTCCTTGCGGCCGTAGTCGAACTCCAGCGTCCCCCAGTCCGGGTGCGCGGCCCGGCGCGGGTCCTGGTGCTCGTACAGCGGCCGGCCGTCGAACTCCGCGAGCGCCCAGTCGTCGCGCGGGAAGTGCGCGGGCACCCAGTCGACGATCACCCCGATCCCGGCCCGGTGCAGCGCGTCCACGAGGAAGCGGAAGTCGTCCGGGGTGCCCATCCGCGAGGTCGGCGCGTAGAAGCCGGTGACCTGGTAGCCCCACGAGCCGCCGAAGGGGTGCTCGGCGACCGGCATCAGCTCCACGTGCGTGAAACCCAGCTCCTTGACGTACGCGGGGAGCTGCTCGGCGAGCTGCCGGTAGGAGAGCCCGGGCCGCCAGGACGCCAGGTGCAGCTCGTACACGGAGAAGGGGGCCTGGTGCGGGGGCCGGGCGCCGCGCTCGGCCATCCACGCCGCGTCCTGCCACTCGTACCGGGAGGCGGTGACCACCGAGGCGTTCGCCGGCGGGACCTCCGCGGACCGGGCCATCGGGTCGGCGCGCAGGGTGTGGCTGCCGTCCGGGCGGGTGATGTCGTACTTGTAGAGCGTCCCGGTGCCCACCCCCGGCAGGAACAACTCCCACACGCCGGTCGAGCCGAGCGAGCGCATCGGGTACGCGACAGAGTCCCAGTAGGAGAAGTCCCCGGAGACCCGCACCCCCTGGGCGTTCGGCGCCCACACCGTGAACCGGGTCCCGGCCACGCCCTGGTGCTCCATCGGATGGGCGCCGAGCGCCGTCCACAGCTCCTCGTGGCGGCCCTCGCCGATCAGGTGCAGGTCCAGCTCGCCGAGGGCCGGCAGGAACCGGTACGGGTCGTGGATCTCGATCTCGTCGCTGTCGTACGCGACCAGCAGCCGGTACTCCGGCACACCCGTCAGCGGAAGCAGCCCCGAGAACAGCCCGTCGCCCTCGTCGACCAGCTCGGCCCGCAGCCCCTTGGCGACGATGGTGACCGTCTTGGCGTAGGGGCGCAGCACCCGGAAGGCCACCCCGCCCCGCTGGGTGCGGGCCCCCAGCACCGCGTGCGGATCGTGGTGGCGGCCCTCCAGCAGCCGGGCCCGTTCGTCAGCGCCGAGGGCGGGCGCCGGCCGGACGCCGTGCGGAGGGGCGGCGCGGCGGGCCCGGGGCGCCCGGGCCTTCTTCGCCGCCGCCGGGGCGGGAACGGGGGCGGGTGCGGCTTCGTCGCGGACGGTCGGTGACGGCTGTCGTGCGGCGCTCACGCGAGCGGCCTCCTCGGGGGCTTCGGGCGGGGGTGGGGGTGGGGGGAGATGGAGCCGGGGGCGGACGGGGTCGGCGGCACGCGGTGGGCGGGCCGTACGGGCTCCGACAGCCGCCGGATCGCGGCCATCGGGACGTGCAGCCAGTCGGGGCGGTGCCGGGACTCGTACCGGGCCTCGTACACCGCCTTGTCGGTCTCGTACGCGCGCAGCAGGACGGGGTCCTCGCGGGGGTCCCGGCCGGTGGTGCGGGCGTAGCCCTCGCAGAAGGCGGCCCGGCAGTCGTCCGCCCAGGCGGGGGCGAACGGCCGGTGCGAGCGGGCCGCGTAGTCGAAGGAACGCAGTATCCCGGCGATGTCGCGCACCGCCGGTTCGGGACGGCGCCGGTCGGCCAGCGGCCGGGCCGGCTCGCCCTCGAAATCGATCAACGACCAGCTGCCGTCGAGGGTGCGCAGGGTCTGCCCCAGATGGAGGTCCCCGTGGATCCGCTGTGCGGGCACCCCCGCCCCCCGGGAGGCGGCCAGCGCGTCGAAGGCACCCCGCAGCCCCGCCTCGTACGGCCGCAGCGCCGGCACCTCCCGGGCGGTGGCGGCCAGCCGCGCCGTCATCCCCGCGGCGAGCCGGGCGGTCTGCTCCGGGCCGAGCGCGACCGTGGGCAGCGCCGCGGCCAGCGCGCTGTGCACCTCGGCGGTGGCCCGGCCCAGCGCGTGCGCCTCGGCGGTGAAGTCCGCCCCGGCCCCGAGCCGGCGCAGCGCGAGCTGCCAGCCGTCGTCGGAGCCGCGCAGGTACGGCTGGAGCACGCCCAGGGTCATCGGTTCGCTGCCGGGCGGCTCGGCCTCGTACCAGGCGACGGGCGCGGGGACCCGGGAGCAGCCGGCGGCGGCCAGCGCCCTGGGCAGTTCCAGGTCCGGGTTGACCCCGGGCCCGACCCGGCGGAACACCTTTAGGATGAACGAATCTCCGTAGATCAGCGAGGAATTGGTCTGCTCCCCGGAGAGCGGCCGGGGCGTGAGCCCCGCCGGGATCGGCGTGGCCGGGTCCCGGTCGAAGCGCAGCGGCCCGAGGGCGCCGGGGGAGCGCAGCCGCTCCAGCAGCATGGCCGCGAGCCGGGGATCGCCGAGTGCCTCGTAGACCGCCCGGCCCGCGTACGGACCGTCCTCGGCATGGCCGATCAGGGTGGGTGCGAGGGCGGGCGGCAGGGACGGGCGGATGCCCAGCAGCAGTTGGTAGCAGTCCCCGTCGACGTCGAGGAGCAGGTGCAGCAGTCCGGGAGTGGATCCCGGCGGCAGCAACTCGGCTGCCGAGACGGTGCTGAGCCTGCTGATGGTGCGGCCCTTGCCCGCGAACCAGCGCTGTGCGGGCAGCCAGGTCCTCAGCATCGGCTCCAGTGGAGCGATCCCGGCGGCCCGGTCGGCCGTCAGCCGGCTCCGGGCGGATGCAGCCTCCGACATGGCGTCGCGTCCTTTCCCCGGGCCGTCACAGAATGCGCAGAGTGTCCCGGATGCGCGGCAGTTGCTTCTCCGGCATGTGCGAGTGTCGGGTCAGGATGGTCCGTACAGGGGCGGGCGATTGACCCATTCGAGCGGCCCGCCCCCTCTTTGAAGGCCCGGTTCGCCTCCGGAGCGCCCCGAACCCGACTCACAGGTCCGTACGTGCCCGGAATCGCTCGTACTTCGCGATTCCTCCGCGCGTGCGGACCTGTTCCCCAGGCACGCTCCTTCGGCTCACCCGCCCCCAGACCGGCTCCCGGCTACGGGGCGCGCAGTTTGCCGCGCTGTTCGGTCCGCAGCCGGAACCAGTAGAAGCCGTGGCCCGCCAGGGTCAGCAGGTACGGCCACTCGCCGATCGGCGGGAAGCGCACATCACCGGTGAGTTCCACCGGGACCCGTCCGTTGAACGACCGCAGATCCAGCTCGGTGGGCTGCGCGAAGCGCGAGAAGTTGTGCACGCACAGCACCAGGTCGTCCCCGTACTCGCGCAGGAACGCGAGCACCGCCGGGTTCGACGACGGCAGTTCGGTGTACGAGCCGAGTCCGAAGGCCGGGTTCGCCTTGCGGACCTCGATCAGCCGACGGGTCCAGTGCAGCAGCGAGGAGGGCGAGGACATCGCGGCCTCGACGTTGGTGACCCGGTACCCGTAGACGGGATCCATGATGACCGGCAGGTTCAGCCTGCCCGGATCGCAGGAGGAGAAACCGGCGTTGCGGTCCGGGGTCCACTGCATCGGCGTGCGGACGCCGTCGCGGTCGCCCAGCCAGATGTTGTCGCCCATGCCGATCTCGTCGCCGTAGTAGAGCACCGGCGAACCGGGCAGCGACAGCAGCAGGGCCGTGAACAGCTCCATCTGCTTGCGGTCGTTGTCCAGGAGCGGCGCGAGCCGGCGCCGGATGCCGATGTTGGCCCGCATCCGCGGGTCCTTGGCGTACTCGGCGTACATGTAGTCGCGCTCTTCGTCCGTGACCATTTCGAGGGTGAGCTCGTCGTGGTTGCGCAGGAAGATGCCCCACTGGCAGCGGTCCGGGATCGCCGGGGTCTTGGCCAGGATTTCGGAGACCGGGTAGCGCGACTCTCTTCGCACGGCCATGAAGATGCGCGGCATGACGGGGAAGTGGAAGGCCATGTGGCATTCGTCCCCGCCCTTCTCGTAGTCGCCGAAGTAGTCGACGACGTCCTCGGGCCACTGGTTGGCCTCGGCGAGCAGCACGGTGTCCGGGTAGTGCGCGTCGATCTCGGCCCGGACCCGCTTGAGGAGCTGGTGGGTGCGGGGCAGGTTCTCGCAGTTGGTTCCCTCCTCGGCGTACAGGTAGGGCACTGCGTCGAGGCGGAAGCCGTCGATGCCGAGGTCGAGCCAGAAGCGCAGGGCGGAGACGATCTCCTCCACCACGGCCGGGTTCTCGTAGTTGAGGTCCGGCTGGTGGGAGAAGAACCTGTGCCAGTAGTACTGCTTGCGTACGGGGTCGTACGTCCAGTTGGAGGTCTCGGTGTCGACGAAGATGATGCGGGCGTCCTGGTACTGCTTGTCGTTGTCGGCCCACATGTAGTAGTCGCCGTACGGACCGTCCGGGTCCTTGCGCGACTGCTGGAACCACTCGTGCTGATCGCTGGTGTGGTTCATGACAAAGTCGATGATCACCCGCATGCCGCGGGTGTGCGCGGCATCCACGAACTCCACGAAGTCGGCGAGGTCGCCGAACTCGGGGAGCACGGAGGTGTAGTCGGCGACGTCGTAACCCCCGTCGCGCAGGGGTGAGGCGAAGAACGGCGGCAGCCAGAGGCAGTCGACACCGAGCCACTGGAGGTAGTCCAGTTTGCTGGTGAGCCCCTTGAGGTCCCCGACGCCGTCGCCGTTGCTGTCGTGGAAGGAGCGGACGAGGACCTCGTAGAAGACCGCCCGCTTGAACCAGTCGGGATCGCGGTCCTTGGCGGGGGTGTCCTCGAAGGTGTCGTGGACGGGATCGTTGATCATCATGTGGTGGGTGACCCTCCGGTGGGCGGGGACGGTCGCAGAGCGGCCAGTACGTGCGCGGGCGTGCGGCCCGGCTCTAGGCGCACGTAGTTCGCCCTGCCCCAGTGATAGGTCTCGCCGGTGAGCTCGTCGCGCACCGCGAGGGACCCGTGCCAGTCGAGGCCGAGTACCGGCATGTCCAACGACACGGTCGCCTCCTGGGTGTGGTGCGGATCGAGGTTGACGACCACCAGTACGGAATTGGCTCCGGCGTGCTTCGAATAGGCGATCACCTGTTCGTTGTCGGTCGAGTGGAAGTGGATGTCGCGCAACTGCTGGAGCGCGGGGTTGCGGCGGCGCAGCCGGTTCAGGGCGGTGATCAGCGGGGCGATGGTGGCGCCGGTGCGGTCCGCGGCGGCCCAGTCGCGCGGCCGGAGCTCGTACTTCTCGGAGTTCAGGTACTCCTCGCTGCCCTCCCGCACCGGGGTGTTCTCGCAGAGCTCGTAGCCGGCGTAGACCCCCCATGCGGGCGAGAGGGTGGCGGCGAGGACGGCCCGGACCTCGAAGGCGGGACGGCCGCCGTGCTGCAGGTACTCGTGCAGGATGTCCGGGGTGTTGACGAAGAAGTTCGGCCGCATGACCGAGGCGGAGGGGGTGTCGGCCAGCTCGGTCAGGTACTCGGTCAGCTCGGCCTTGGTGTTGCGCCAGGTGAAGTACGTGTACGACTGCTGGAAGCCGATGGCGGCGAGCGCCCGCATCATCGCGGGCCGGGTGAATGCCTCCGCCAGGAAGATCACGTCCGGGTCGGACTTGTTGATGTCCGCGATCACCTTCTGCCAGAACACGACCGGCTTGGTGTGCGGATTGTCGACCCGGAAGATCCGGACGCCGTGGCCCATCCAGTGCCGCAGGATCCGGCACGTCTCCTCGACGATGCCCGCCATGTCGGTGTCGAAGTGGATCGGGTAGATGTCCTGGTACTTCTTCGGCGGGTTCTCGGCGTACGCGATCGTCCCGTCGGCGCGGTGACGGAACCACTCCGGGTGCTTCTCCACCCAGGGGTGGTCGGGGGAGCACTGCAGGGCGAAGTCCAGTGCGATCTCCATGCCCAGCTCGCGGGCGCGGGAGACGAAGGCGTCGAAGTCCTCGACGGTGCCCAGTTCCGGGTGGACCGCGTCGTGGCCGCCCTCCGTGGAGCCGATGGCCCACGGCACACCCGGGTCCCAACTACCAGCAGAAAGAGTGTTGTTCGGACCCTTGCGGTAAGTGGACCCGATCGGGTGGATGGGCGGCAGGTAGACCACGTCGAAACCCATCGCGGCGATCGCGGGCAGCCGCTCGGCGGCGGTCCGGAAGGTCCCGCTCACGGGGGCCTCGCCGGGCTCCAGCACCGCTCCCTCGGAGCGCGGGAACATCTCGTACCAGGAGCCGAAGAGGGCACGCCTGCGCTCCACCAGGAGCGGCAGGGGCTTGGAGGCCGTGACCAGCTCCCGGTACGGGCGCCTGGTGAGCGCGGCGTCCACCGCGGTGTCGAGGGCGGCCTCGTACCGCTCGGCGGCGGGCCGGTCCTCGTCGCGCATGAGCTCGGCGGCGGCCAGTACGGCCTCGCGCCCGTCGCGCTTGGGGATCCGGGCCCCGGCCCGCTCGTAGAGCTCCGCGCCCTCCAGCAGCATGAGCCCGGTGTCGATCCCGGCGGGGATCTTGATCGCGGCATGGGCCCGCCAGGTGGCCACCGGATCGCTCCACGCCTCGACGGTGTACGTCCACCTCCCCTCGATCTCGACGGAGACCTTGGCGCCCCACCGGTCGGTGCCGGGGGCGAGTTCGCTCAGCGGCACGGGGGCCCGCAGCCGCCCGCCCGGATCACGCAGGACGAGGTGGGCGGCGACGGCGTCGTGTCCTTCGCGGAACACGGTGGCGGAGATCTCGAAGACCTCGTCCACGACCGCCTTTGCGGGTCTGGCGCCGCAGTCGACGGCGGGGCGGACGTCCAGCACGGGAATGCGACCGATCATGATGGGATCACCTGGGGGCAGTTCGCAGGGCTCGGTGACAACAGGCCAGCCGGAATCACGGCTGGTAGTGCACGCTCTGTTCGCTCTGTTTCTAGCCGCTCAGTGGACGGCTGGGCTGCGGGCATGGCCGCTCCTGTCCGCGTTCACTCGGGTGGCGGGGAGAGGGTTTGTGGGCGGGTGCGCCGTGCGTGTACGACGTGTACCCGGGGAGCCCTTCCCACTCTCGCCCCGCCCAATCCGCGCGCTCGGTTAACTACTCGTACGTAGTGGCACGGGCAATGCCAAGGGCCGGGTCGACATCCGGCGGGGCTCCGTCAAGTCGGCCGGAACCGGCCGGTGCAGCGGCGGACGCGGGGCGGGAACCACCTGTCCCAGGGGCCCCGCGGACCCCTCCCGCAGGGCCTGCGGGGCCGCATCGGGAGACAATGGCCCGTCATGCCGACAGGTGGAGTGACCAGTGATTCGGGGGTCTTGGACGATGCGGACGCCGCAGGAACGCAACGGCACCGGACCGGCCGACGGCGACACGGCCGTGCCGCCCCTCGCGGCCGGCGCCTCGGCCCGGCTGCGCGCGCAGAAGGTATCCGGCGGGACGGGCATGGGGGCGATCCTGGGCCAATTACTGGCGGCCGTCGACGACCACGGGGCCGAATGCGCCCCGAGGGAGCTGGACCGGCTGGGACGCGTCACCCTCGACCTGGTCGACGCCTGCCTGGAAGAGCGCCGCGACACCCACGGCGAATCACCCGCCGCCGCGTCCCGCCCCGGCGGGCTGATGGAGCGGATCAACACCTACATCGACCACAACCTCGGCGACCCGGACCTGACCCCGCAGACCATCGCCGCCCGCCACCACATCTCGGTGCGCCGACTGCACCTGATGTTCCAGGACGAGCAGGACAGCGTCGCGGCCGCCGTCCGCCGGCGCCGACTGGAACGCTGCCACGCCGACCTCGTCCGGCCCGATCTGCTCACGCGCCCCGTCCATGCCATCGCCGCCCGCTGGGGCTTCGGCAGCGCCGCCGTCTTCGGCCGGGCCTTCCGCGAGGCGTACGGCCTCAGCCCCGGCGAACGGCGCGCGCAGGCCGCGGCGGCGGACCGCCCGCACCCGGGCACGCCCTGAGGCCGTGTCCGGCTGGGCCCGTTACGCGGTCCCGGCGGGACGCAGGACAGGCCCGCGGGCGGCCACCGCACCGCCGGCGATCGCGCACGCGGTGGCCCGGTCGCCCACCCCGTCCCCCGTACGGGGGACAATGCCGCATGGACTCGGAGGCACTGCACGAATTGATCGGCGCACAGCTGCGTGCGGCCGCCCCCCGGCTGCGGGAGGCCGCGGCGCGCCGGGCGGTGGACGTCGCCTGGGGACCGGACCAGGAGCGGTACCTGGCCGCCGCGCTCGCCGACGCCGTCGGCCGCGAGGACGACCCGGCCGCCCTGGCGGCGCAGATCGACGCCCTGCCCGCCGTCGAACCGGCCCTCGGCGACACCGCGCTGGCCCGCCTCGCGCCTTGGAGCGCCGACTTCCCGGTCCTGGCCGCGCTGCTCGTCCGCGCCGCCCGGCTGCAGATCGCCGGGCCCGCGGTACCCGTCGGCGACGCGACCCGGGTCGACGTGCGCTGCCTGCGCGGAGCCCCGCACTCCGGGCTCGGGCTGCGCACCCCGGGCGGGGCGTGGGTGGTCCTGGAGCGGATCGAGGTCTACGGCAGGGCCGTGGACCGGCTGGACCCCGGCTGCACGGCCCGGGTGTTGCTGTCCGGATCCGGCGCGCGGGGGCTGGCCGAGTGGGACCGCCTGGAAGCCGAACCCCGGGCCCGGGAGTGCGCACCGCGGCTGCGCTCGGCCGACACCCGGACGCGGCGGTCCGCCGCCGAGGCCATCGCGGACTGGCCGAACTCCTGGGCGCCCGAGGTGGGCCGCTACCTGTGCGGCGCACTGGCCCGGGCCGCGGTGCGGGAGCAGGACCACGACGCGCTGGAGTCCCACCTGCACGCGCTGCTCGCATTGGACCAATTCCTGGCGGAACCGGCGTTCGCCCTGCTGCGCACGATGGACCGCGCCGCCCTGCCGGAGGTGCTGCGGCCGTATCTGGACGACCTGTTGGAGGAGGACCGGTCCCATGCCCGCCGATGAGCCCCGCCGCAGGCGCCATGGCCGGAACCGGCGGGCGTCGCTAGCCTTCCCGGGGTGATGCGCGGGTGCACAGCGTGGTGCGGCCGCTCCGATCCGTAATCCCCTGCGAAGGTGGAACACGTGAAGGCTATCCGTCGATTCACCGTGCGCCCCGTCCTCCCGGAAACCCTGCTGCCACTCACCGGCCTCGCGCGCAATCTGCGCTGGTCGTGGCATCCCGAGACCCGTGAACTCTTCCAATCCGTCGACCCCGAGGGCTGGCAGGCCGCCGGTGGCGATCCCGTCCGGCTGCTCGGCGCCGTCTCCGCGGCCCGGCTCGCGGAACTGGCCGCGGACCGCCGGTTCCTGCGGAGGCTCGCCGTCGCCGCCGCCGACCTCGATGACTATGTGAACGGCGGGAGGTGGTACCAGAGCCAGGAGAACGGCGCGGAACTGCCCGCCTCCATCGCCTATTTCTCCCCCGAATTCGGGATCACCGCAGCCCTGCCGCAGTACTCCGGCGGCCTCGGCATCCTCGCCGGTGACCACCTGAAGGCCGCCAGCGACCTCGGCGTCCCGCTCATCGGAGTGGGCCTGCTCTACCGCCACGGCTACTTCCGCCAGTCGCTCTCCCGCGACGGCTGGCAGCAGGAGCACTATCCCGTCCTCGACCCCAACGAACTCCCGCTCGGCCTGCTCCGCCAGGACGACGGCACCCCCGCCCGCGTCTCGCTGACCCTCCCCGGCGGACGCACCCTGCACGCCCACATCTGGCAGGCCCGCGTCGGCCGCGTGCCCCTGCTGCTCCTGGACTCCGACGTCGAGGACAACGACGCCCCGGCCCGCGAGGTGACCGACCGGCTCTACGGCGGGGGCAGCGACCACCGGCTGCTCCAGGAGATGCTGCTCGGCATCGGCGGCGTGCGCGCGGTGCGTACGTACTGCCGGATCACCGGGCACCCCGACCCCGAGGTCTTCCACACCAACGAGGGCCATGCCGGCTTCCTCGGACTGGAACGCATAAGGGAACTGGAGCGGGAGCAGGGCCTCGGCTTCGACGCCGCCGTCGAGGCGGTCCGTGCCGGAACCGTGTTCACCACGCACACCCCCGTCCCGGCGGGGATCGACCGCTTCGAGCGGGCGCTGGTCGCCCGGCACTTCGGGGAGGGCGGGGAACTGGCCGGCGTACCCGTCGAGCGGATCCTGGAACTGGGCGCCGAGACCTATCCCGGCGGCGACCCCGGCGTGTTCAACATGGCGGTGATGGGCCTGCGCCTGGCCCAGCGGGCCAATGGGGTGTCCACCCTGCACGGTGCGGTCAGCCGGGAGATGTTCGCCGGGCTGTGGCCCGGCTTCGACCCGGCCGACGTGCCCATCACCTCCGTGACCAACGGGGTGCACGCCCCGACCTGGGTGGCCCCCGAGGTGGTCCGGCTCGGCGCCCGGCAGATCGGCGCGGGCCGCGCCGAGGACGCCCTGTCCGTCGGCGGCTCCCCCCGCTGGGACGCGGTCGCCGACATCTCGGACCAGGACGTGTGGGACGTGCGGCGGGTGCTGCGCGAGCAGCTGGTGCAGGAGGTACGGGACCGGCTGCGGGCCTCGTGGCGCCAGCGCGGGGCCGCCGCGGCCGAACTGGGCTGGGTGGATTCCGTACTCGACCCCGACGTGCTGACCATCGGCTTCGCCCGGCGCGTGCCCTCGTACAAGAGGCTCACGCTGATGCTGCGCGACCCGGAGAGGCTGCGCAGGCTGCTGCTGGACCCGGAGCGGCCGGTGCAGATCGTCGTGGCGGGCAAGGCGCATCCGGCCGACGACGGCGGGAAGCGGCTCGTGCAGGAACTGGTGCGGTTCGCGGACGACCCGCGGGTCCGGCACCGGATCGTCTTCCTGCCCGACTACGGCATGGCCATGGCGCAGAAGCTCTACCCGGGCTGCGACGTCTGGCTGAACAACCCGCTGCGGCCGCTGGAGGCGTGCGGGACGAGCGGGATGAAGGCCGCGCTGAACGGCTGCCTCAACCTGTCCGTGCTGGACGGCTGGTGGGACGAGTGGTTCGAGCCGGACTTCGGCTGGGCCATCCCGACCGCCGACGGGCTCGGCGCGGACGAGGACCGGCGCGACCACCTGGAGGCGAGTGCCCTCTACGAGTTGATCGAGAACCGGGTCGCACCCCGGTTCTACGACCGGGCAGGGCGCAGCGGACTCCCGGTGCGGTGGATCGAGATGGTCCGGCGCACCCTCGTCTCGCTGGGGCCGAAGGTGCTCGCCGGGCGCATGGTCCGGGAGTACGTGGAGCGGTTGTACACCCCGGCCGCGCTCGCCCACCGGGCCCTCGACGCCGAGGCGGCGCGTGACCTCGCCTGGTGGAAGGGGCGGGTCCGGGCGGCCTGGCCGCGGATCTCCGTAGAGCACGTGGAGACGCTCGCGGCGGCTCCGGTCAACGGCACCGCCGAGCTGGGCGCCACCCTCACGCTGCGCGTGCAGGTGGCGCTGGACTCGCTGGCGCCCGAGGACGTGGAGGTGCAGGCCTTCGCCGGCCGGGTGGACCCGCAGGACGTGATCCGGGACGGGCGGAGCTTCCCGCTCAAGCCGGCCGCGGGACCCGATCTGGAGGGCCGCTGGGTGTACGAGGGCCCGCTCGCCCTCGACCGTACCGGGCCCTTCGGCTACACCGTGCGCATCCTGCCCGCGCACCCGCTGCTGGCGACCCCGGCCGAATTGGGGCTGGTCGCGGCCCCGGTGGAGACGGACGCGGGGGGCGGCGTGCTCCTGCGCTGACCTCGCGGGGGCCGGGCGGTGCGCCGCGGGTGGGCGCCGCCCGGCCTCATGGGTGAACCACGCTCGTCCAGGGTCCGCGGAAACGTTTCGGCAGGGTGTCCCGCTCCTACGCTGCCCGAGGATGCCACCGGACCGGCATCCGCGGAACCCGAGGAACGGACTCCCCCCATGCGTCTTCGCTCGACCGCCGCCGTCTTCGTCGGCGCACTCGCGCTCACCCTGCCCACCGCCGGCCCCTCGCTGGCCGACGACCACGGCGAACGGGCCCTCGGCACGCTCCATTACCAGTACCTCGACGCGGCGGGCTCCCCGCGGAGCGGGCAGATCCGGCCCGCCGACAACGACACCTGCTACCTGCTGACGCGCACCTCCCGCGACGAGCCCGCCGTCGAGGTGCGCAACGAGACCCGGTCGCTGGCGGTCCTCTTCGACAACCGCAGCTGCGACGGGGAGGCGGAGAAGGTGCTGAAGCCGGGGGAGAAGGCGAAGCGGGTGGAGGTCGTCTCGGTCTACTTCAAGCCGGTGACCGACGCGAACGCGGGCCGGGGCGACACCGGGGGCAACGGCGGGAACGGCGGGAACGGCACCTGGCCGGGCCGTGACGACCAGAGCCGGGACGACGAGGTGGACCAGGAGCCGACCGACGGCGGCACCGGTGGCAACGGTGGCACCGGTGGGAACGGCGGGAACGGGGGCAATGGCGGCAACGGCACCTGGCCGGGCCGTGACGACCAGAACCAGAACCTCGACGAGGAGGAAGTGGAGGAGGAAGAGGACTTCGTCGCTCTCATCCTCCGCGCCCTCCGCTGACCGGTCCGGCCGGCAGGAGGTCCGGACCCCCCCACGGGAGGTCCGGGCCCGTCGGGCCCTCCGCCGCGTCGGGCCCATGGAACAGGGCCGCCCGGGGAGGATTCCTCCCGGGCGGCCCCGTGGTCTGTCTTTCAGCTGTCGTTCACCCGGCCCCGTGGGGTCAGAAGGTGAGCTTCCAGCTGTTGATGTAGCCGGTGTCCAGGCTGGCAGCGTCGCGGACGCGGAGCTTCCAGGTGCCGTTGGCGACCTCGGAGGAGGCGTTCACGGTGAAGGACTGGACGATGTTGTCCGCGCTGCCGCCGGAGCGGTTGCGCAGGTTGTACACGCTGCCGTCGGGGGCGACCAGGTCGACCACCAGGTCACCGACGTAGGTGTGGACGATGTTCACGTCCACCTTCAGCGTGCTCGGGGCGTTGCCCGTGCGGGTCACCGCGAGCGGGGACTCGACCGTGGCGTTGTCCGCGATCTGGTAGTCGTTCGTGTTCTCGAAGACGTTCTGCTGGCCGGTGCCGACCGTCCAGGTGAAGGCCGCCGTACCGGTCTTGCTCTGCGAGTCGGTCACGGTGACGGTCACGTTGGACGTGCCCGCGGTGGTGGCCGTACCGGAGATCAGGCCGGTGGAGGCGTTGATCGACAGGCCGGCCGGCAGGCCGGTCGCCGCGTAGCTCAGCGCACCCGGGTTGGTGCTGGTGGCCTGGACCTGCAGGCTGACAGCGGTGTTGATCTGGGTGTTCTGGTTGGCGATCGGGGTGACCGAGACGCCGCTCACGATGCGCGGGCCGACGTTGATGGCCGCCCAGGCGTTCGCCGCGTTGTTGTAGGTGGTCGAGCCGGCGCCGTACAGGTCGGCCGCCGCCTGCAGGGTCGCCGTGCGGGCGGCCGCGTAGTTGGTGTTCGACTTGAACAGACCGGTGGTCAGGGCGCGGAACCAGATCTTCGAGGCGGCGTCACGGCCGATCGCGGTGACCGGGAGACCGTCGGAGGTCGGCGAGTCGTAGCTCACGCCGTTGACGACCTTGGCGCCGGAGCCCTCGGAGGCCAGGTAGTACCAGTGGTTGGCCGGGCCCGAGGAGTAGTGGACGTCGATCGAGCCGATGCCCGAGTACCAGGCGTCCTTGGACGAGCCGTCCTTGCTCGGCTTGTCCATGTAGCGCAGCGGGGTGCCGTCGCCGTTGATGTCGATCTTCTCGCCGACCAGGTAGTCGCCGACGTCCTGCGGGTTGTTGGCGTAGAACTCGACCGCCGCCGCGAAGATGTCGGAGGTGGCCTCGTTCAGGCCGCCGGGCTCACCGCTGTAGGTCATGTTGCCGGTGACCGAGGTCAGGCCGTGGGTCATCTCGTGCGCGGCCACGTCGGTGGAGGTGAGCGGCTTGTTGTTGCCCTCGCCGTCGCCGTACGTCATGCAGAAGCAGGAGTCGCTCCAGAACGCGTTGACGTAGGCGTTGCCGTAGTGGACCCGGCTGTACGGGGCCACGCCGTCGTTGCGCAGGCCGTTGCGGCCGTGCACGTTCTTGTAGTAGTCCCATGTGACCGCGGCGCCGTAGTGCGCGTCCGCGCCGGCCGTCTCCAGGTTGGACGGCTGGTTGTTGCCCCAGATGTCGTCCGGGCCGGAGAAGAGCGTGCCGGTGCCGGAGCCGCTGCCGCGGTTGAGGTTGTACGTCTTGTGGTTGCCGCGCGCTGCGTCGGTCAGGTTCCAGGTGCTGCCCGACTGGGTGGTCCCGAGGGTCACCTGGCCGCTGTACATGGTGTTGCCGGTGCCGGTCTCGATGGCCTGCCACTCGGTGATCCTGGCGCCGGTCCTGGCGTCGGTCACCACGTGCAGCTCGTTCGGCGTGCCGTCGTGCTGGAGGCCGCCGACGACGGTCTCGAACGCGAGCCTCGGAGCGCCCTCGGCCGCCCAGATCACCTTGCGGGCGTTCTTGGAGGGCTTGGCCTCCTTCGAACCCTCGGCGCCGGCCGCGGAGACCGCCTGGCTCTCGGCGGCCGCCGGGGTGACGGAGGCCTCGGTGGTCGCGACCTTGATCTCGTGCTGGGTCGCCTTGGTCACACTCTTGGTGACGCCGCCCTTGGCGTGGACGGTGAGGTCACCGCCGAGCACGGGAAGACCGTCGTACGTGCGCTCGTACGTGGTGTGCGTGGTGCCGTCCGCATCCTGGACGACATCGCGGACGACGAGCTTCTCGCCGCTGCCGAGACCGAGTGCCTTGGCGGCCTGCGCGGTGGTCGAGTTGGCCTCGGCGAGGAGCGTCGCACGCTCCGAAGCGCTGAGTACGCGGTTGGCCGCGCCCGGGTTGGACTGGGCGGCCTTGGGTGCCTGTGACGCGGTGGCGTCGGCGGTCGCGGTGCCGGTCTGTATGCCTACGGCGAGCAGGGCTGCCGCGGCAACGAGCGCGCCGGCCGCGGTGGCACGCCTCTGGGGGGTGGACCTCAACGCAGACTCCTTCTGCAAGGGGGGTTCCGGATGGCTGGGTGGGCCTCCGGGCAGAACAGGGCTGGTGCGATGAACGGTCGAAGATTGCCACTCGCAGAGTCAGATGTCAGGGCCGCGTCAAATGATTGGCCGGAAACGGTTCGTTGTCCGAAGATACGTATCCGGTATCCGGACCATTCACCTTCGTATGTGTCCTGCGTCGTTCGGCATACGGAACGCCTTATACCGGTTGCTAACACTTGCGCAACAAGAGACTGCGTTGACCCAAACGGCATTTACCGTACGGGTGTTTGTCGTACTGTTTCCCGGTGCGGCGGATGTTCGTAGCCAGGGGAAGCCATGGACACCTGCCACTGTCATAGACCACGTGCCAGGGGGGCCCATGAGGCATGTCCATTTTCCTGCGCAAAGAGTGGCCAGAGCGGCCCGGGAGTCCCTTGCGCCTGCACGGCGCCTCGGGGACAAGGCCCGTTGGTACCGCCCGGCCGCCGTCGCCGCCGACTTCTTCGGCGCCGCGATCCCCGTAGGGCTCGTCTTCGACGCCGCACAGCAGGTCCGGCCCGTCTACTGCGCCCTGGCCGCCGCCGTGGCGTGGACCGGGGTGCAGGCCATGCGCCGGCGCTACGCGACCCGGGTGCTCGGTGAGTCCCGCGGTGTGCTGCCCGTCCTGCACGACTGGCTGATTCTGATCGGCGTTCTGGCCGTGGCGCGCGTGGTGACCGAAGAAGCCACCCCCCGGCTGTCCGCGCTGGGCGCCCTGCTGCCCGCTCTGCTCATCACCGTCGCCTGCCACAAACTGACCTACCGCCACCTCTCGGCCGCCCGGCGCGAGGCCCAGGCCGTGAGCCGCGTCCTCGTCGTCGGCGAGCCCGACGCGGCCGAGGACGTCATCGCGCACCTCGCCGCCCGCACCGACCACCCGTACGTCGTCGTCGGTGTGGTCCCGGTCGGTGCCGGGCCGCTCGCCAGCGGGGTGCCCGTCGCGGCGCGGCTCGACGGACAGACGCCCGAGAGCCCGAACGGCGACTCCGCGGCGGTGCTCGGAGCCGTCGCCAGCCACCACGCCGACCTGGTGCTGGTCGCCCCCGGCGTGCGGATCACGGGGGAGCGGCTGCGCCGGATCGCCTGGGCCCTGCACGACGCCGGGCTGGAACTCGCCGTCTTCCCGGGACTGGTGGAGGTCTCCGTCAAACGGCTGGAGACCCTCTCCGCCGGCGGCCTCGCCGTGCTGCGGGTCGCGCCGCCCGTCAGCCGCGGGATGCAGACCCTGCTCAAGTCGGCCCTGGACCGGGTGGGAGCCGCCGCCGGACTGCTCCTGCTCTCCCCGGTCCTCCTGGGGATCGTCCTCGCCATACGCTTCGGCTCGCGCGGCCCGGCCTTCTACCGGCAGCGCCGGATCGGCCGCGACGGGGTCCCGTTCGTCATGTGGAAGTTCCGCACGATGGTCGTGGACGCCGACGCCCTCAAGGCCGAGCTGTCCGGGTCCAACGAGAACGACGGCCTGATGTTCAAGATGCGCCGCGACCCCCGGGTGACCCGGGTCGGCCGGCTGCTGCGCCGCACCTCGCTGGACGAACTCCCGCAGCTCATCAACGTACTCACCGGCCACATGTCGCTGGTCGGCCCGCGCCCGCCGCTGCCGGAGGAGGTGGCGGAGTACGACGAGGTCGAGCTGCGCCGGCTCACCGTGCGGCCCGGGATGACGGGACTGTGGCAGATCAGCGGAAGGTCCGACCTGTCCTGGGACGAGACGATCCAGCTCGACCTGCAGTACGTCGACAACTGGTCCTTCACCAGCGATGTCGACGTCATGGGCCGTACGCTCCGCGCCGTCGTCGACGGTCGCGGAGCGTACTGAGGGACCCGGGCCGCCTGTGCGATCAGCTCTGCTCGCGCCACCACCGGTACGTGGCGGCGATGCCGTCCCGCAGCGGGACGCCGGGCTTCCAGCCGAGCGAGGTCAGGCGGCTCACGTCCAGCAGCTTGCGCGGGGTCCCGTCCGGCTTGGAGGTGTCCCAGGCGAGCCGGCCGCGGAAGCCGGTCACCTCGGCGACCGTCTCGGCCAGCTCCCTGATGGTCAGGTCCTCGCCGCAGCCGATGTTGACGGGCTCGTCGCCGTCGTAGGTGTTCAACAGCACGGCGCAGGCCGCGGCCAGGTCGTCCACGTGCAGGAACTCCCGGCGCGGGGTGCCCGAGCCCCACAGCGTGACCTCGTCCCGGCCCTCGGCGGCGGCTTCGTGGAAGCGCCGGACGAGGGCGGGCAGGACGTGCGAGGTCTCCAGGTCGAAGTTGTCGCCCGGGCCGTAGAGGTTCGTCGGCATGGCCGAGATGTACGAGGCCCCGTACTGCTTGCGGTACGACTGGACCTGGACGATGCCGGCGATCTTCGCGAGGGCGTAGGCCTCGTTGGTCGGCTCCAGCGGGCCGGTCAGCAGGGCGTCCTCGCGGATGGGCTGCGGGGCCAGCTTCGGGTAGATGCAGGACGATCCGAGGAACAGCAGCCGGCCCACACCGGCGGCGTGCGCGCCGCCGATCACGCTGAGCTGGATCTGCAGGTTCTCCTCCAGGAACTGCACCGGGTACGTGCTGTTGGCCATGATCCCGCCGACCTTGGCGGCGGCCAGCACCACGGCGTCCGGGCGGACGTCCTTCAGGTACGCCCCGGTCGCGGCGGCGTCACGCAGGTCGAGGTCGGCGCGGCCCCGGGTGAGCACCTCATGGCCGTCGGCGGTGAGCCGCCGGGCGACCGCGGAGCCCACGAGGCCGCGGTGGCCCGCGACGAAGACGCGGGCGTTCGGGGGCAGGAGCGGCAGCGAACTTGTCATACCGCCGATGATGCCAGCCCGCACCCGCAGGACTCGCAGTGGTCCGCCCCCGGCCGCAGGGCGGGCGCCCGGCGCAAGCCGCAGACCCGGCGTGTACGGTACCCATCCAGTCCCGGGAACCGCGTACGGGCGGGCAGGGCGCCGCGGGGGCGCACGACCCGCGTACGCCGGGGCGCCACCGGGCCGCCGGGCCCGGTCCTGCCGGCCGGACACATTCAGCACAGCACAAAGAACAGCAACGAACCCCAGGGGGACCCGACATGGGCAAGACCGCACTGATCACCGGAGTCACGGGACAGGACGGCTCCTACCTCGCCGAGCTCCTGCTCTCCAAGGGCTACACAGTGCACGGGCTCGTGCGGCGGTCCTCCAGCTTCAACACGGAGCGGGTCGACCACATCTACCAGGACCCGCAGACGGCCAACCGGTCCTTCGTCCTGCACCACGCCGACCTCTCCGACGGCGTCGCGCTCGTGAACCTGCTCCGCGACATACGTCCCGACGAGGTCTACAACCTCGGCGCGCAGTCCCACGTCCGCGTCTCCTTCGACGCCCCGCTCTACACGGGGGACGTGACCGGCCTCGGCGCGCTGCGCCTGCTGGAGGCCATCCGGGCCAGCGGTGTCGACACCCGCATCTACCAGGCCTCGTCCTCCGAGATGTTCGGCGCCACCCCGCCCCCGCAGAACGAGGGCACCCCGTTCCACCCGCGCAGCCCGTACGGCGCCGCGAAGGTCTTCGCGTACTGGACCACGGTGAACTACCGCGAGGCGTACGACATGTTCGCGGTCAACGGCATCCTCTTCAACCACGAGTCCCCGCGCCGCGGCGAGACCTTCGTGACCCGCAAGATCACCCGCGCCGTGGCCCGCATCAAGGCCGGTCTCCAGGACCACCTCTACCTCGGCAACCTCGACGCGGTGCGCGACTGGGGCTACGCCCCCGAGTACGTGGACGCCATGTGGCGGATGCTCCAGCAGGACGAGCCCACCGACTACGTCGTCGCCACCGGCGTGGCCGCGACCGTCCGCGAGTTCGTCGAGTCCTCCTTCTCGCACGCGGGTCTCGACTGGAACGACCACGTTCGGTACGACGCCAAGTACGAGCGCCCGAGCGAGGTCGACGCCCTCATCGGTGACGCCTCCAAGGCCCATGACCTCCTTGGCTGGAAGCCGACGGTCCTGGTCGCGGAACTCGCGCAGATCATGGTCGACGCCGACATCCGCCAGGTCGAGGATCAACTGGCGGGCGTGACGGTCCGGATCGATCGCTGAGGCCTTATATTTCCCCTACGGTTTGCCGTGTTCCGGCCATACTCCGCAGCTCTGCGTAGGTGTGGCCGGGGTAAACCTGCCGTATGTCCCTTGTGCACCCTCCATGCTGACCCTGTTGATTCCAAGTTGGTATGCAATGGGTCAAGAGAGGTGACCGGGCCTTCACGTGAGCCCTAGTCTGCGCCAGTACATATGGCTGTTCGGATAGTTCCAGCCATCAAACCGGGCGATTGCCCTGGGGGGCTCATGCGTAGATCCAGAGGGCTGACTGCTGCCCTCGTCCTGTCACTGGCCGGTGCCGGTACCGGTATAGGCCTGGTGTTGATGCCTCAGGCGTCCGCCATCACGCCGCCGGTGGCATTCACCGCCGACGAGCTGCCGACCTGGCAGCCGAACGGCATCGTCTGGGCGATGGCCCAGGCCAACGGAACCGTCTTCGCCGGCGGTACCTTCTCGGCCGTCCGCCCGCCCGAGGGCGCGGCCGGAGCCGAGCAGGACGCCGTGAACTTCGTCGCGCTCGACGCCGCGACCGGCAACCCGACCTCCTGCAAGCTGGCCTTCACCATCGGCGACGGCACCGCGACGGTGCGCACGCTGGTCGTCTCGAAGGACAAGAAGACCCTCTACGCGGGCGGCTCCTTCGGTGCCGTCAACGGCACCCCGGTCTCCAGCCTCGCGGCGATCGACATCGCGAGCTGCACCCCCAAGGCATCGTTCCACCCGAGCTTCCCCGCCACCGTGCGCGCGCTCGCCGTCACCGACGACACCCTGTACGCGGGCGGCGACTTCAACACCGTCGAGGGCCAGACCCGCGAGCGGTTCGCCGCCGTGGACGCCACCTCCGGCGCACTCAAGCCCTTCGTCGCCAACGTCGACGAGCCGGGCCGCGCGGTCGAGGTCACCCCCGACGGCAAGAACGTGCTCCTCGGCGGCGACTTCTTCTCCGTCAACGGCAGCAACAGCCACGCCCTGGCCGTCGTCAACGCCACGACGGGTGCGGTCACCAAGACGTACAGCAACATCCCCTCGAACTCGGTCGTCAAGGACATCTCCACCGACGACACGGGCTTCTACACGGGCCACGAGGGCTCCGGCGGCGGCGTCTTCGACGGCCGCATCGGCCTGCGCCTGAGCGACTTCACCGAGAAGTGGCGCGACCGCTGCCTCGGCGCCACCCAGTTCGTCCTGCCGTACGAGGGCGTGCTCTACAGCTCCTCGCACGCGCACGACTGCTCCACCGAGCTCGAGTTCCCCGACGGCAAGCGGAACTTCCTGCTGGCCCAGCCGACCAACCACGAAGGCGCCGCCCCCGCGCCCGTGGACGGTTTCGTGCGCGGCCCCGGCAAGCTCGGCTGGCACCCCACGGCCAACGACGGACTCGGCGAGGGCATCGGCCCGCGCGTCATGTCCGTGGCCGAGAAGAACAACGTCAAGTACATGTGGGTCGGCGGTGAGTTCACCCTCATCAACGGCAAGGCCCAGCAGGGTCTGACCCGCTTCGCCTCCACCGGCGACGTCGGCGCCCCGACCACCCCGGTGGCCAGCGCCTCCAGCGTCAAGCCCGGCGAGGCCCAGGTCCGCTGGCGCACCAGCTACGACGCGGACGACAGCAAGCTGACGTACCGCATCTACCGCAACGGCTCGGCCACCCCGGCCGCCACGGTCACCGCCAGCTCGCTGGAGTGGGAGCGCCCCCAGGCATCCTGGAACGACACCACGGTCAAGGCCGGCCAGAGCTACACCTACCGGGTGACCGCGACCGACGCCGCCGGCAACACCAGCGCCCTGTCGGCCGTCGCCTCGGTGACCGTCCCGACCTCGGTCCAGTCCTACCCGAACCAGGTCCGTACGGACGGCGCCGACCTCTACTGGCGCTACGACGACGCGGTCAGCCCGTACGTCGCCGACTCCTCGGTGTCCGGCAACCGCAGCGGCATCCAGGTCAACGCCCCCGCCCTGAAGCAGTCGCCCGGCGCCGTCTCCGGCAGCACGGCGATGGGCTTCAACGGGACCAGCCAGCAGGTGCACAGCGACCGCCGTCAGACGGTCGGCAACACGTTCACCATCGAGACCTGGTTCAAGACGAACACCACGCGCGGCGGCAAGCTGATCGGCTTCGGCAACAACACCACGCGCAACAGTGGTTCGTACGACCGCCAGCTCTACATGACCAACACCGGTCGCCTGGTCTTCGGCGTCCACAACGGCTCGACCCGGACCGTCTCCACGGGCCTGTTCGAGACCTACAACGACAACCAGTGGCACCACGTGGTCGGCACCCAGGGCCCCGGCGGCATCACGCTGTACGTCGACGGCCAGAACAAGGGCTCCCTGAACGCCACGAGCAACGGCACCTACGCGGGCTACTGGCACGTCGGCGGTGACAACCTCTCCGGTTGGCCGACCCGCCCGACGAGCAACTTCTTCGCCGGCCAGCTCGACGAGACGGCCGTCTACCCGTCGACGCTCACCCAGGCCCAGGTCAAGAGCCACTTCGACCTGGCCAAGGCCCCCACCGACACGGTCTCCGCGGTCAAGACGACCGAGGACACCTACATCAACCAGGGCGCCCCGAGCACCGCCTACGGCACGTCCACCTCGCTCGCGGTGCGCGGCAGCGGCTCGCTGTACGAGACGTACATGCGCTTCAACCTGCCGGCCGCCCCGGCCGGCCAGGTCCTGAAGTCCGCCTCGCTGCAGATCAAGACCAGCACGCAGGCGAACTCCGGCACCGCCGACACCGTGAAGGTGGTCCCGATCACCGGCAACTGGACCGGCGCGGGCACGACCTTCAACACCAAGCCCACCCTCGGCACCACCCCGCTCGGCAGCATCGCGGGCGTGCCGGAGGGCTCCGCGGTCCACAACGTGGAGCTGGACACCGCCACGGTCTCCGCGGCGCTGGGCACCAGTTACGGCCTGGGCCTGACGAGCACGGGCACCGACCCGCTGTGGATCTGGTCCTCCGAGGCCACGGCGTCGGAGGGTACTCCGCAGCTGGTCCTCACCTTCGGCGCGAAGTAAGCGACGACAACCCGAACAACCGCCTTACGGCGTGCGGGGCCCGGCTCTACGTGGCCGGGCCCCGCTGCACACCCCCTTGAGTACGGGAGCCATCCGATGTACCGACGCTCCGCAGCGGCTGCTGTCCTGCTGACCGCCGCCCTGACGCTCACCGCCTGCAGTTCGGGCGGGGACAAGGCCGACTCCGGCGCCGCGCCGAAGCCCCCGGCCTCGTCGGCGGCCCCCGACCCTGCGGACACCCCGCAGCCGTCGGGCTCCGCGGCCGACGCGAAGCCGACGGGTCCCGTCCTGCCCGACGCGAAGCTCACCCCGAAGACGGGCAGCTTCACGGCGCAGGAGAAGAAGTACCTGAGCGGGCGGGTCCCCGAGAAGATGGACCCGGCGGCCGTTCTGCAGACCGGCCAGGACGCCTGCCAGCGGGTGACGCGGACCGCGAAGCGCGACAAGGACGCGGCGACCGGCGCCGTCATCACCGGTGAGATCGCGGGCGCCAAGGACGCGATCAACCTCCTGTGCCCGGACCAGAAGCCGATCCTCGCCGCGGCGGAGAAGGGCTTCCCCGAGGGCCCCCGCCCCTCGCCCGCCGCGGGCAGCTACCGGGCGCTGACCCAGGCCACCAACTGCACCTGGGAGGCCAAGGGCAAGGACGGTTCCGTCCTCGCCTCGGGCCCGGAGACCCCGCCCAAGGCGGGCGACAGGATCACGGCGGCGATCCCGGCGGGCACGGCGGAGTTCAACTCGTCGGGCTGCTACGCCTGGATTCCCGCATAGCCGACCGACAACGCCCCCGAGGACCGGACTCCCGGCCCCCGGGGGCGTTTTCGTGCCCGGAACCCGGGTACCCGCGCGGTCACAGTCCCGACAGCGGAAGGCGGATCCATGGGCATCGGCGGATGCATCGTCCTGATCGTGGTGGGTGCCATCCTCACCTTCGCCAGCGACTGGGAGATGGAGAGCGTCGACCTCGACGCGGTCGGTCTGATCATGATGGCGGTCGGTGCGATCGGCCTCGCCGTGTACACCAGCGTCTACAAGCGGCGCCGGGCCGCGGGCGCGATACCGGTGGTGGAGGAGCGCCGGGACGTCATCTGACGGCGGAGCCCGGACCGTGACCGCCCAGCGCGCCCTCGTACACCGGCAGCAGGGTGTCCAGCACGGCGTCCATGGAGAAGGACTCCGCGGCCAGCTTGCGTGCGGACAGCGAGGCCTCGCGGCCGGCCGGCCGGTCCAGCAGCTCCAGGACCGCCGCGGACACGCCCGCAGGTCCCGGATCGACCGCGCGGCCCGCACCGGCCCGCGCGATGTCCCGGGCCAGGCCGTTGGAGTGGGTCACCACCGGGGGGACGCCCACCGCGAGCGCCTCCAGCACCGACATGGGGAACGGCTCGTCCACCGAGGGCAGGACGTAGACGTGGGCCCGGCGCAGCTCCGCGAGGACCTCCGCGCCGGACAGTGCTCCGGGAACGGTGAAGCGGTCCGTCAGGCCCAGCGCGCCGATCCGCGCGCGTACGGCGGCCAGCTCGCCCTCGTCCGGGCCCGCGACCACGAAGTGCGCGTCCGGGTGCGCCGCGAGGACCGCCGGGGCCGCGTCCACGAAGTCCACCGGCCGCTTGCGGGCCTGCAGGCGCGCCGAGTACAGGACGCGCGGCGGGCCGCTCAGCGGCGGCCGCTCGTCCTGCGCCGGCGTCCCGTTGACCAGGCGGACCGCGTGCGCCAACGGCGCGCCGACCACCGCGTCCAGCCCCTCCCGCTCGTGCGGGGTCAGGTACAGCACCGCGTCCGCGCCGCGGAGCAGCCGGCGTACGGCCACCGCGTCCAGCACCTTGGCCAGCAGCTTCTCGCTCGGGTCCACCATGCCGTGGGTCTGCAGGACCAGGGGCTTGCCCGCACGCAGCGCCGCGAGGGCCACCGGCAGCGTCACGAGGTCACGGGCCAGGTGGACGTGCACGACATCGGCGTCCCGCACCAGCCGGCCGGCCGAGGCGAGCAGGGCGGGCGAGGTGATCCCGCTGAAGCCGAGGGGGAGCAGCCGACGGGCCGGGAACAGCTTCGCCGGTACGCCCTCCACCGACGTGGGCCACTCCTCGAAGCCCTCGCCGAGCGCCAGCAGCCGTGCCTCGTGGCCCCGGGACCGCAGTCCCTTCGCCAGGTTCAGCGCGACCCGGACCGGCCCGCCGAAGGCGTGCGAGGGGGAGTGCAGGGTGACGGCGTGCAGGACTCTCATCGCGGCACTCACTTGGGCTCCTCCACCGGGCGGCGGTGCCCGTCCTGGGTCTGCAGGGTCAGCTCGGGCAGGTCCTTGTGGACCACGGCGCCGGCTCCGGCGACCGCGCAGCGGCCCACCGTGACCCCCGCGAGCACGGTCGCCCGCACCGCCACCCACGCGCCGTCCTCGACGGTGATCGGGGCATTGCGGTAGCGGAAGTCGGCGGCCCGGTGGTCGTGCGACCCGGTGCACAGCATGGCCTCCTGGGAGACGCACACGTGCGAACCGATCGTCACCGGCTCCAGGTTCAGCAGCCAGGCGCCCTCGCCTATCCAGGTGTGGTCCCCGACCGTCAGCTTCCACGGCCACAGCACCCGCACCCGGTGCCGGATCAGCACGCCCTCGCCGATCTTCGCCCCGAAGGCCCGCAGCAGCGCCACCCGCACCCGCGCCGGACAGAACCAGCTCATGAACAGCGTGTTCATCACGGCGAACCAGAGCGCCTGCGTCAGCAGCCCCCGGCCCTTGTCGTACCCGGCCAGGGTGAAGGAAGGAAGATCCCGCAACTGTCGCCCCCATCTGCTCCCCGGACTCCGTCCCGGGGACGCCCGCGCCGCCGCCTCCCCGGGCGTGGCCCGCTCAGACTAGACTGCGCGCGGACCAGGCACATCGGGTGGGGGCGGCAGTGACGACGGACATACGCAAGCCCTCCGCAACGCCCGCCGAGCGGCCCGTCCCGTCCCCCTTCGAGGACGAGAGCCTGTGGGGCCGGGCCACCCTCCCGCGCACCCTCCTCTCGCGCGCGCTGTCCGTCCCGCTCGCGCTCGGATTCACCGTCTTCCTGCCGCTGTTCGTCGCCGCCCAGTCGGGCGCCGGCGCCCGAGACGCGGCCTTCTGGCTCCAGTTGCTGCTCACCATGTACGCGGGTGCCCGGCTCTCGGCGATGGTGCTGACCAGCCGCCGCAAGCTGCTCCAGGGCTCCTTCTGGCTCTTCGTCTACATGGCCATGGGCGTGGCCCCGCTTGCCCAGGCCGTCCTCGGCCAGGTCCCGACGCCGGTCGTGGGCCCGCGCTCCGACCTGACCGTCGCCATCGGGCTGGTGTTGCTCGGCTGCACGGCCTTCGACGTCGGGGTGCTGCTGGCCCGTCACCGGCCGGCCGGGCGCGCGGGCGGCTCCCAGAAGGCGTCGAAGCCCGTCATGGCACACCGGCGCCGGCTCCAGCTCCTGACCATCGTGTCGTTCCTCTGCAGCGCCGCCTTCATCATGAAGCTGGGCGGCCCGGCGGTCTTCTTCTCCAGCCGCCAGGAGATCATCGCCGGCATCGAGGAGGCGGGCGTCTCCAACGGCGACGGCCAGGCCGGGCAGGCCCTGCTGCGCGGCTTCGGCACCGTACCGGCACTGCTCGCGCTGCTCCTCTACACCCGCTGGCTGATCACCTCGAAGTTCGCCCGCCGCAAGGTGTCGATCATCGTCACATGGGTGGCACTGGCCGGCCTCAACCTGATCGTCAACAACCCGATCTCGAACCCGCGGTACTGGTTCCTGACGGTCATGTTCGCGCTGCTGTTCACCGTCTTCCCGGTGAGCGCGGCGATGTACCGGGTGGCCCTGTCCATGGCGGTGGTCGTCGCGCTCCTGATCTTCCCGTTCGCGGACCGCTTCCGCTACGACGAGAAGAACTACCGGCCGGTCGAGACCACGTCCTTCCTGGAGCCGATGGCCCTCAAGGACTACGACCAGATCGGCATGTTCGCGAACACCATCACCTTCTCGAACTCCGGGCCAGGCCACTTCTACGGCCGTCAGCTGGCGGGATCGGTCTTCTTCGCGGTGCCCCGAGCGGTGTGGCCCGGCAAGCCGCGGGACACCGGCGTGATGGTCGGCCAGTGGATGGGCACGGTCAACACCAACCTCTCCTCCCCGATCTGGGCGGAGCTGTGGCTCGACTTCGGGCCGCTGGGGATGGGCGCCGGGCTCCTGGGCATGGGGTACGCCGCCGCCCGCATCGACCGACGCTACGCGAAGCGCGCGACGCGCCGCAGTCCACCGGGCAGCCTGATCTCGGTGGTCGTCCCGCTGGTGGCGGGCTACTCCTTCATCCTGCTGCGCGGACCGCTGCTCCAGGCGTCCGGACGCGTGGCGATCGCGGCGATGTGCCTGGCCCTGGTCGCGACCTACCGCACGGACAAGTCCACCACCCTGCGCTGACCGCGCAGCCGTTGCGGGGCCCGCCCGCACCTTGTCCGCGCCACCGCTTCCCGGGGCTCCGCCCCGGACCCCGTGCCTCGAACGCCGGCGGGGCTGGAGTTTCAGCCCGTCCGGCGTTTGAGGACCGGGTCCGGGCC
>NZ_JBSGXU010000031.1:0-21300 GCF_053610205.1 Streptomyces sp. NPDC054932
CCCCCCACCCAGGGGGAGCCGGCCCTTTTCTTTCTTTCGCCTTGCGGTGGCACCGCCATGCAGCACCGCAGGACGTCTGGTCCCGGATCAGCCGAAGCGGCCCGAGATGTAGTCCTCGGTCGCCTGGACGGACGGGTTGGAGAAGATCCGGTCCGTGTCGTCGAGCTCGATGAGCTTGCCGGGCTGGCCGACGGCCGAGAGGTTGAAGAAGGCGGTGCGGTCCGAGACGCGGGCCGCCTGCTGCATGTTGTGCGTCACGATGACGATCGTGAAGCGCTCCTTGAGCTCGCCGATCAGGTCCTCGATCGCCAGGGTGGAGATCGGGTCGAGGGCCGAGCAGGGCTCGTCCATCAGCAGGACCTGGGGCTCGACCGCGATGGCGCGGGCGATGCACAGACGCTGCTGCTGGCCGCCGGAGAGGCCGGAGCCGGGCTTGTTCAGGCGGTCCTTGACCTCGTTCCAGAGGTTGGCGCCCTGGAGGGACTTCTCGACGATGTCCGTGAGCTCGGACTTCTTGAAGTTGCCGTTCAGCCGCAGGCCCGCCGCCACGTTGTCGAAGATCGACATGGTGGGGAAGGGGTTCGGGCGCTGGAAGACCATGCCGACCGTGCGGCGGACCGCGACGGGGTCGACGCCGGCGCCGTACAGGTTCTCGTCGTCCAGCAGCACCTTGCCCTCGACGCGGCCGCCGGGGGTGACCTCGTGCATGCGGTTGAGGGTGCGCAGGAAGGTGGACTTGCCGCAGCCGGACGGGCCGATGAAGGCGGTCACGGAGCGGGGCTCCACGGTCATCGAGATGTCGTCGATGGCCTTGTGGGTGCCGTAGAAGGCGGACAGTCCGGAGACGTCGATTCGCTTCGCCATGAGGGTCACTTCGCTTTCATAGGTCGCGTCAGCGACCGGTCTTCGGGGCCTTCCAGCGGGCGATGCCGCGGGCCACCAGATTGAGGATCATGACGAAGGCGATCAGGACGAGCGCTGCGGCCCATGCCCGGTCGTAGGAGGCTTCACTGCCGACCTTGTACTGCTCCCAGATGTAGAGGGGGAGCGAGGACTGGGCGCCTTCGAAGGGGTTGCCGTTGATGAGCTGGGAGCCGAAGACCAGCAGCATGATCGGCGCGGTCTCACCGGCGATACGGGCGACGGCCAGCATCACACCGGTGGAGATGCCGCCGATGGCGGTCGGGAGCACGACCTTGAGGATCACGCGCCACTTCGGCACACCGAGGGCGAGGGCGGCCTCGCGCAGCTCGTTCGGGACGAGCTTGAGCATCTCCTCGGTGGAGCGGACCACGACGGGCATCATCAGGATCGACAGGGCCATCGCGCCGGCGAAGCCGGACGGGCCGAAGCCGAGCATCAGGTTCCAGGTCGTCAGGATGAACAGGCCCGCGACGATGGAGGGGATGCCGGTCATGACGTCGACGAAGAAGGTGACGGCCTTGGCGAGGCGGCCCTTGCCGTACTCGACCAGGTAGACGGCGGTCAGCAGGCCGATGGGGGCCGCGATCAGCGTGGCGAGGGCGACCTGCTCGATGGTGCCGAGCAGGGCGTGGTAGACGCCGCCGCCCTCGTCGAAGCTGGTCACGCCGTTCATCGAGTGGCTGAGGAAGTTCCCGCTCAGGAGCTTCAGGCCGCGGCTGATCGTGGTCCACATCAGCGAGAGCAGCGGGATGACCGCGAGGACGAAGCAGACCCACACGAGGGCGGTCGCGACGCGGTCCTTGGCCTGGCGGCGGTTCTCGATCACCGAGCTGGCGGTGTACGTGATGGCGACGAAGAGCAGGGACGCGATCAGACCCCACTGGATCTTGCTGTGGAGGCCGAAGGCGAGGCCGGTGCCGCAGCCGAGGGCGATCGAGAGGGCCGCGATGCCGGCCGGGGCCCAGCGGGGCAGGCCGCCGCGCGTGAGGCTCGCGGGAGCGGCGGACTTGTGGGCCCGGGTGGGCCGCTGGTCCTGGAGTGCGTGGCTCATCAGGCGTTCGCCCCCGAGAAGTCCTTGCGGCGAGCGATGATCAGGCGAGCTGCACCGTTGACCAGCAGGGTGAGCAGGAAGAGGACCAGACCGGAGGCGATCAGAGCGTCCCGGCCGAACTCGTTGGCCTCGTCGAACTTCGCGGCGATGTTCTGCGCGAAGGTGCCGCCGCCCGGGTTCAGGACGTGGAACGAGATCAGGAAGCTCGGGGAGAGGACGGTCGCGACGGCCATGGTCTCGCCGAGGGCGCGGCCGAGGCCGAGCATCGAGGCGGAGATGACGCCGGAGCGGCCGAAGGGCAGCACCGACATCCGGATGACCTCCCAGCGGGTCGCGCCGAGGGCCAGGGCGGCCTCCTCGTTCATGCGCGGGACCTGCAGGAAGACCTCGCGGCTGACGCTGGTCACGATCGGCAGGATCATGATCGCGAGCAGGATGCCGACGGTGAAGAGCGAACGGGCGACGCCGACCTGGGTCTTCTCGAACACGTACGTCCAGCCGAGGTACTCGTCCAGCCAGAGGTTCAGACCGTTCAGCTGCGGGACGAGGAAGAGGGCGCCCCAGATGCCGTAGATGATCGACGGCACGGCGGCCAGCAGGTCGACCACGTACGCGAGGGGCGCGGCCAGCTTGCGCGGCGCGTAGTGCGAGATGAAGAGGGCGATGCCGACAGCGACCGGGACCGCGATGGCCATCGCGATGATCGAGCTGACGACGGTGCCGAAGAGCAGGACGGCGATGCCGAAGACGGGCGGGTTGGCCGACGCGTTCCAGTCGAAGGTGGTGAGGAAGTTCCCCTCGTTCTTCGACAGGGCGATCGTGGCGCGGTAGGTGAGGAAGGCGGCGATCGACGCCATGATCACCAGGAGCGTGATGCCGGAGCCCTTGGAGAGCCCGGCGAAGATCTTGTCACCGGCGCGGCCGGTGGACCTTCCGCTCTGGATGACAGGCGGAGCCGTGTCTATCTGCGTGGGTGTGGTGGAAGCCATGGTCTTTCCGGTCTGTGTGGGGGGCAGGCCCCCTGGCGGCGGTGCACCGGATTCCCCCGGGTGGAGGGGAAGGTCCCCGGGGTGCTGGCCGCCCGGACGGGGGCTGCCGGCACCTCGGGGGTCATGAATCAGCCGAGGGTGTTGATGACTTCGCGGACCTTGGCGTTGATCTCGGCCGGGATCGGCGCGTAGCCGTTCTCGAGGAGGACCTTCTGGCCCGCGTCCGACGCGGCGTAGTTCAGGAAGGACTTCACGGTCGGGAGCGTCTCGGCCTTGTTGCCCTTGTCGCAGACGACCTCGTAGGTGACCAGGACGAGCGGGTAGGCGCCCTCGGCCTTGGTGGCGTAGTCGAGCTTCAGGGCCAGGTCGGAGCCGGTGCCGGCGATCTTGGCGGCGGCGATGGCCTTGGAGGCGTTCTCACCGGTGGCCTTGACCGGGGCGGCGGCGCCCGTGTTCAGGTCCACCGTCTTGATGCCCTGCGCGCTGGCGAACGAAAGCTCGAAGTAGCCGATCGCGCCGTCGACCTGCTTGACCTGCGCGGCGACACCGGCGGAGCCGGAGGCGGCCTGGCCGCCCGGGGCGGCCCACTTCTTCGCGGGCTCGTGCGGCCAGGCGTCGGGGGCGGCGGCCTTGAGGTACTTGGTGACGTTCTCGGTGGTGCCCGAGTCGTCGGAGCGGTGGAAGGCCTGGATGGCGGTGGGGGGAAGCGTGACGCCGGGGTTCAGCTTCTTGATCGCCTCGTCGTCCCACTTCTTGATCTTGTCGTTGAAGATGTTGGCGATCGTTGCGGCGTCGAGGTTCAGCTTGTCCACGCCGGCGACGTTGAAGCCGAGGGCGACGGGGCCGCCGACCATCGGCAGGTCGATGCCCTGACCGCCGGTGCAGATCTTCTTCGACTCCTCGACCTGCTCCGGCTTCAGCGCCGAGTCGGAGCCTGCGAAACCGACGGTGCCCTGGTTGAAGGCGACGATGCCCTCACCGGAGGAGGAGGACTTGTAGTTCACCTCGACGCCGGAGCAGGCGGCCATGTAGTTCTTGATCCACAGCTCGATCGCGTTCTTCTGCGCGGACGAGCCCGACGCCAGGAGCTTGCCCTTGGCGTCGTCGCACTTGATGTCGCCCGCGGCGGCCGCGGAGGGCTTGGCCGTGCCGTCGGCGGTCTTGGTGTTGTCGTCCGAGCCGCACGCCGTGAGGACCAGGGCGCCGGACACGACAAGCGCCCCGAGGGCGGAGGCACGAAGCATGTTCTTGCGCTGAAGCTTCACTTTCGGGTGTTCCTTCCAGAAGCCGCCGGCCGCTTTCTGTATCGGGGCGGCGTGCGAAGAGGACTACGTCGGTTGTGCGCGGCTGAGCTGCTCGACCTCCGGGCGACTCGCTCCGTGCATCACCGAAATTAGGCAGAACAGGTGAAGCAGCCGACCGGGGCGAGTGAACGGATGGTGAACCGTGGCGGACGACCCGGTGCGTTCCCGGCCGATCGCACACAGCCGTCATCATCCGTTACCCGTACGTTATCGGGGTGTGACCGCGGGCTCGGGGAGCCAGATGTGCCGGAATGCGAGGCGGGTGGCCTCGACCTCGTGGCGCTGGTCGGCGTGCAGGACACCGAGGGCGTAGGCCGTCGCCGGGGCGATGCGCGGGGTGCGGGCCGCCGTCGCCGAGGCGGTCGCCGCCTCGGCCGCGTCGCGGTGGCGGTCCAGGGCCTCGCCCGCGGCCGCCGCCCGGGTCACGTCCTCGCCCAGCGCCTCCCGCGCGTACCGGTGGGCCCGCAGCAGGCGGCGTACCTCGTGCCAGGGCCCGTCGTGGTCCGCGTTGTACGGATGGGTCCCGTCGACCGGGGGCAGTGCCGAGACCGCCGCCGACAGGCGGGTTTCGGCCACGGACGCCAGCGGGACGAGGACCTCCGTCACCCGCCCCCGGGCCGCGACCGCGTCCAGCGGGACCTCCGAGGCCAGCACCGCCACCGCGTCCGCCACCGCGTGGAAGCGGGAGGAGCCGAGTGCCTGGAGGGTGGCGGAGTGGGCCCGCGTACGGGCCAGGGTCAGCTGGCGCTCCAGCAGGGCGCCCGCCCGCGCCGAGCCCACGGTCAGCGCGCCGGCGGTGCCGCGCGGCGCGGGCAGCTCGGGGGATCCCGACAGCCGGTGCAGGGCGTCCAGCAGCCGGGTCAGCCGAGCCGCGTACGCGTGCTCGTCGGCCAGGGTCGAGGACAGCCACACCAGCTCGGTGCGCAGCCCGTCGGCCCAGGACGACTCGGTCACCCCCCGGAAGGTGGCCAGGGATCCGCTGATGCGGCGCGCAGCCCCCCGCAGGCTGCGCGCCGCATCGCTTCCCTCGGCGGCGTCGGCCCCGCTCGCCGTGCTTTCACCGTGCAGGCGCAGCGCGCGGAGGAAAGCGGTGGCCTGGGCACGCAGGTACGTGCCGAGCACGTCACCTGCGTCCGCAGTTGCCGTAATCGGGTCATGGTTTGGCTGAGCCACGCCGGCGCCTCCGGGCGTCTATGAGCGTCTCCTGTACGTGCCGCAGCGGCTGGCCGTCCGCATCCGTGCTGTGCCGGGTCCATTCGCCGTCCGGCCCCAGGTGCCAGGAGGAGGTGGCGTCGGACATTCCGGTTTCCAGCATCCGGTCCAGTGCCGCGCGGTGGGCCGGGTCGGCGACCCTGACCAGTGCCTCGATACGGCGGTCGAGGTTGCGGTGCATCATGTCGGCGCTGCCGATCCACACCTCGGGCTCGCCGCCGTTGCCGAAGGCGAAGACCCGGGAGTGTTCCAGGAAGCGGCCGAGGATCGAACGGACCCGGATGTTGTCCGAGAGTCCGGGGACCCCGGGGCGCACGGCGCAGATGCCGCGGACCCAGATGTCGACGGGCACTCCCGCCTGGGAGGCCCGGTAGAGCGAGTCGATGAGGGCCTCGTCGACGATCGAGTTCATCTTGAGCCGGACGTACGCGGGGCGGCCGGCCCGGTGGTGGGCGGCCTCCTTGTCGATCCGCGCGATCAGTCCGTCCCGCAGCGAGCGGGGCGCCACCATCAGCCGGCGGTAGGTCTCGCGGCGCGAGTAGCCGGACAGCCGGTTGAAGAGGTCGGAGAGGTCGGCGCCGACCTGCGGGTCGGCGGTGAGCAGGCCGAGGTCCTCGTAGAGCCGGGCGGTCTTGGGGTGGTAGTTGCCGGTGCCCACGTGCGAGTAGCGGCGCAGCTGGTCGCCCTCCTGGCGGACGACGAGCGAGAGCTTGCAGTGGGTCTTGAGGCCGACGAGCCCGTAGACGACGTGGCAGCCGGACTCCTCCAGCTTGCGCGCCCACTTGATGTTGGCCTGCTCGTCGAAGCGGGCCTTGATCTCGACGAGTACGAGGACCTGCTTGCCGGAGTCGGCGGCGTCGATCAGGGCGTCCACGATCGGGGAGTCGCCGGAGGTGCGGTAGAGCGTCTGCTTGATGGCGAGGACGTCCGGGTCGGCGGCGGCCTGCTCCAGGAAGGCCTGCACCGAGGTGGAGAACGAGTCGTACGGGTGGTGCAGCAGGACGTCCCGCTCGCGCAGGGCGGCGAAGATGTCGGGCGCGGAGGCGGACTCGACCTCGGCCAGGTCCCGGTGGGTGCCGGCGACGAACTTCGGGTACTTCAGCTCCGGGATGTCCAGCGAGGCGATCCCGAAGAGGGCGGTGAGGTCCAGCGGGCCGGGCAGCGGGTAGACCTCGGAGGCGTTGACCTTCAGCTCCTGCACGAGGAGGTCCAGGACGCCGGGGTCGATGGACTCCTCGACCTCCAGGCGCACGGGCGGGCCGAAGCGGCGCCGCATGAGCTCCTTCTCCAGCGCCTGGAGCAGGTTCTCGGCGTCGTCCTCCTCCACCTCCAGGTCCTCGTTGCGGGTCACCCGGAACATGTGGTGCGCGAGCACCTCCATGCCGGGGAACAGCTCCTCCAGGTGCGCGGCGATGACGTCCTCCAGCGGGACGTAGCGCTGCGGGGAGGCCTCCAGGAAGCGGGAGAGGAGCGGCGGAACCTTGACCCGGGCGAAGTGGCGGTGGCCGCTGACGGGGTTGCGCACGACCACGGCCAGGTTCAGGGAGAGGCCGGAGATGTACGGGAACGGGTGCGCGGGGTCCACGGCCAGCGGGGTCAGCACCGGGAAGATCTGGTTGCGGAACAGGGTGAAGAGGCGGGCCTGCTCCTTCTCGGTGAGATCGGGCCAGCGGATCAGGTGGACGCCCTCCTCGGCGAGTGCCGGGGAGATGTCCTGCTGGAAGCAGGCGGCGTGCCGGGCCATGAGCTCGCGCGAGCGCGTCCAGATGAGGTCCAGCACCTCGCGGGGCTGCAGGCCGGAGGCCGAACGGGTGGCGACACCGGTCGCGATGCGCCGCTTGAGGCCGGCCACGCGGACCATGAAGAACTCGTCGAGGTTGCTCGCGAAGATCGCCAGGAAGTTGGCGCGCTCCAGCAGCGGGGTCGTCGGGTCCTCGGCGAGCTCCAGCACCCGCTCGTTGAAGGCGAGCCAGCTGCGCTCCCGGTCGAGGAAGCGGCCCGGCGGGAGCTCGTCGCCGTCCTTGTCGTCGTACGCGTCCAGATCGGCGTCGAGATCGGGTTCGAGGTCGACGTGCGGGCGGTGCGCGGAGATGGAGCCTATGCGGGCATGGGCTCCGGTGACGGCCCGGCCGGGGGCGGCGCCGGGGGCGGCGGCGGGGGTGTGAGACGGGTGCTGGGCGGGGACCTCGGTGGGACCTGCGCTGGGCTGGTGGCTCATGACTCCATTCTTCCGCGCACGCGGGAGGACAGGCACGTCGGAAGTGTCGGCCGTCAGTCGGAGTCGGGGCTTCATTGGGGGAGGGTCGCAAGCGCTTCTGAATGCCTGGTTAATGGCGCGTGGCTTCCCGGGTCCGGCGTGGTGCCGAGTCGCCTCCCGGCGGGGGTGGCGGGGGCCGGTGCGCCCCGGCGTGCGCGGGTGCGGCGCCGTTGCGGGGGCGCCGCCCCCGGGCCCCCGCCGGGCGCTGCCCGGACCCGCGCCTCAATCTCCCCCGGCTACCGCTGGGAGGTGCCCGGCGGGGCTGAAAGAGCGGCGGGGTCGGGAGGGGTCAGCTTTCCGTGCGGTACATCAGGTCGACCTCGTGGGTGGTGAAGCCGAGGCCCTCGTAGACGGCGAGGGCCGCCGGGTTGTCGGCGTCCACGTAGAGCATGGCCGTCGGCAGGCCCTGGGCCGCCAGGTGGCGCAGGCCGATCGCGGTGAGCGCCTTGCCCAGGCCGCCGCCCTGGGCGCCCGGGAGGACGCCGACCACGTAGACCTCGCCCAGCCGCTCCGCCGCGTGGACCTTCGTCCAGTGGAAGCCGACGAGCTCGCCGTCGCGCTCCGCGAGGAAGAAGCCCTTCGGGTCGAACCAGGGCTGCGCGATCCGGTCGTCCAGGTCGCGCTGGGTCAGCGAGCCCTGCTCGGGGTGGTGGGCGAAGGCGGCCGCGTTCGCCGCGAGCCAGGCCGCGTCGTCGGTGCCGGGCACGAAGGTCCGTACGGTCACCCCGGGCGGCAGTACCGGTTCCGGCAGCGGCTTCCCTTCGGCCAGCGGCCGGCGCAGCTGGCGCAGCTCGCGGAAGAGGGTCAGGCCGAGCACCTGCGCGAGGTGCCGGGCGGCCGACTTGCCGCCGTGGGCCCACACCCGCAGCCGCTTGCCGGACGCGGCCAGCAGGGCCGTGCCCATCGCCCGCCCGTGTCCGCGCCCGCGCAGGGCCGGGTGTACGACGAGCTCGGCGGCCGGGGCCTCCACCGGGTCGGTGTCCTCCAGTTGGCCATAGGCGGAGAGCCGGCCGCCCTCGGTGAGCAGGAAGTGCCGGATTCCCTCGCGCGGACCACCGCGCAGCTGGAGCCGTCCCTGTTCGGACACGGCGGTGGTGCCGTCGGTGCGTGCCGCGTCCTCGATGAGGTCGAGTACGGCGCTCGCCTGTTCCTCCGTCAGCTCGTCGAGAGTCTGAATCTGCCGTCCCGGCTCCAGGGCCGCTGCTGCGTCAGTCATGGAATGAGCCTACGACCGCCACGGGCGGCGGGTGGAGTGCGGGCGCGAGGTCGGTCCTTCTTCTGCGCGTAACCAACGCGATACCCGTTACCCCCTGGTAGAGCTACGCGCGTTGACCATAGGCTTCGGCGGACCTCCCATGTCCTACCGCTGTCACATAAGGGGACTAAATGTCAGCGACGCCACAACGGCACCGCCGAATCCGCCGGTTGACCCTCACCGCCCTCGCCGCCACGGCCGGGGCCGGTGCGATGGTCGCGGCCGCACTGCCGGCCGGTGCCGCGAGTGGTGGCGGTGCGGCCAAGAGCCGGACCGTCGATGTGCAGATGCTGTCGTTCAACGACTTCCACGGCACCCTGGAGCCCCCGCAGGGCTCCTCCGGCACCGTGACCGAGCGTCAGGCCGACGGCACCACCAAGGCCATACCCGCGGGCGGGGTCGAGTACCTCGCGACCGGCCTGCGCGAGGCCCGCAAGGGCCACGAGTACTCCGTCACGGCCGCGGCCGGTGACATGATCGGCGGCAGCCCGATGCTGTCCGGGCTCTTCCACGACGAGCCGAGCATCGAGGCGCTGAACAAGCTGGGCCTGAACGTCTCCAGCGTCGGCAACCACGAGTTCGACGAGGGCAAGACCGAGCTGCGCCGCATGGCGTACGGCGGCTGCCACCCGGTCGAGGGCTGCTTCGAGTACGGCAAGGACTTCACGGGCGCCCAGTTCCAGTACCTCGCCGCCAACGTCACGGACGAGAAGACCAAGCGTCCGCTGATGTCGCCCACCTACATCTGGAAGAAGGGGGACGTGAAGATCGGCTTCATCGGCGTCACCCTGGAGGGCACTCCGGACGTCGTGACCGCCGAGGGCGTCAAGGGCCTGAAGTTCGGCGACGAGATCGAGACGATCAACAAGTACGCCGCCGAGCTGAACAAGCAGGGCGTGAAGTCGATCGTCGCGCTGATCCACGAGGGCGGTCTGCCCGCGAACGGCGCGTACAACTACGACTGTGACGTCCCGGGCGCCGGCGCCGGCATCTCGGGCGCGATCGTGGACATCGCCAAGAACGTCGACTCCAAGGTCGACGCGCTGGTCACGGGCCACACGCACCAGGCGTACGCCTGCAACATCCCCGACCCGGCGGGCAACCCGCGCGCGGTGACCTCGGCCGCCTCCATCGGCCGTCTGTTCACGGACACCACGCTCACCTACGACCGGCAGACCAAGGACATCGTCCGTACGCCGATCACCTCTCCCAAGCCGGTCAACAAGGTCGTCACCCGGGACCAGCCCAAGGCTCCGGACATGACCGAGCTGATCCAGCGCTGGAACGCCCTCGCCGCCCCGATCGCCAACCGCCCGCAGGGCTTCATCTCGGCGGACATCCCGGGCCGCGGCTCGGCGGAGCCGGAGAAGCCGCTCGGTGACCTGATCGCGGACGCGCAGCTGGAGGCGCTCGCCCCGGCGGACAAGGGCGGCGCGCAGCTGGCCGTCATGAACCCGGGCGGCATCCGCTCGGACCTCGCCTACAAGGCCTCGGGTGGTGAGGGCGACGGCGTGGTGACCTACGGCGAGTCCTTCACGGTCCAGCCGTTCACCAACATGATGAACATCGTGGACCTGACCGGCGCGCAGCTGATCACGGCGCTCCAGCAGCAGGTCAGCGGCCCGGTCAACGGCCCGAACCCGAAGATCCTGCAGGTGTCGAAGGGCTTCACGTACACCCTGGACATGACGAAGGCGGGCGTCGACCGCATCGTCGTCGACTCGGTGAAGCTGAACGGTGCGCCGATCGACCCCGCCAAGACCTACCGGGTCGCGATGAACGAGTTCCTCGCGGGCGGCGGTGACGGCTTCACCGTCCTGAAGGAGCACAAGAACAAGCTGGTGGGCGCGTCCGACCTGGACTGCTTCAACGCCTACCTGACGAAGAACTCCTCGGCGGCGGCCCCGATCGCCCCGCCGGCGGCGAACCGGATCACCGTCATCAAGTAACACCCCGTGCGGTACCCCTGGAGGGGCGGTGGGCCATCGGCCCGCCGCCCCTTCGGCGTTCCGCACCCCCGTGACGGAACGGGCCCGGTCAGAGGGAGGAGAGGAACTCCGCGACCGCGCCGTGGACGCCGTCCGGGTCGGTGAAGGGCACGAAGTGGTCCCCGTCCAGGGACACGTACGAGGTTCCCGGGCGCCGGGCGGCCATCGCCTCGCCGGTGGCCCGCGGGAGGGCCTGACTGCTCGCGCCATTGATCACCAGGGCCGGGCAGGTGCTCGCGAGCCAGGCGTCCCAGTGGTCGCCGCGGCACTCCTCGATGGAGTCGAGCATGTCCTGCGGGTGGAAGGGCATCCGCCACCCGGCTGCGCCGGGCAGCGGGCGCAGCCCGGGGGCGACGAGCCCGGCGGCGGCGCCGGCGGCGGCGATGAGCTCCTCGCGGGTCGCCGCGGTGTAGGGCAGGCCGCGCAGGAAGCCGAACCAGTCCGACTCCGCGGGGTGGACCTCCACGGTGGCGTCGATGTCGATGAGGGCCGAGACCCGGCCGGGGTGGGCGGCGGCCAGGTGGCAGGCGTTGAGCCCGCCGAGGGAGTAGCCGAGGACGGCGACGGGGTCGCCCAGGCCGAGGTGGTCCAGGAGGGCGACGGCGTCGCGGACGTAGCCCTCGCGGCGGTAGTCGGGCGCCCGGTCGGAGTCGCCGTGGCCGCGCTGGTCGGGGGCGATGACCCGCCACCGGCCGTGCAGGGCCTCGGCGAGGCCGGTGAAGGCGGCGCCCTCGGACATGCCGCCGTGCAGGGCGAGGAGCGGGCGGCCGGGGCCGCCGAAGTCCAGGTAGGAGAGGGTCCGGTCGTCGGTCTTCAGCTCGTGGCGCATGGCTCGTGCCTCCCGTGGTCCTGCGGATCTTCCGGTGGCTGCAGCCTGCCAGGATTTGGGCAAGCGCGCAATACGGTTGTCTTGCGCGCTTGCCCAAATCGCTGCGCGGCTACGATCCCGGCATGGGAAATCGCGAGGACCTGCTGGCCGGAGCCCGGCGCTGCCTGGAGGAGAAGGGGTATCTGCGCACGACGGTGCGCGACATCGCCACGTCCTCGGGGGTGAGCATGGCCGCGATCGGCTACCACTTCGGATCCCGGGAGGCCCTCCTCAACCAGGCCCTGTTCGCCGCCATGGAGGACTGGGCCGCGGGGTCCGGCCGCCTCACCGGTGAGGGCGAGACCGCGGGGGAGCGCTACGCCGACACCTGGGACCGCAAGATCCGCGACTTCGGCGAGATGCGCTGGCTCTGGCTGGCCTCGGTGGAGGCCTTCGTCCACGCGCAGTCCTCGCCCGAGCTGCTCTCGATCCTCGCCGAGGGGCAGCGCCGCAACCGGCGGACGGTGGCCGCGGCCCTGCGCGGGGTGCCGTTGGAGGAGGTCTCCGAGGCGGACGTACGGGCCCTCGGCTCGATGCACATCGCGCTGCTCAGTGGGGTGATGGTGCAGACCCTGACCGATCCGGAGCAGGCCCCCGACGGCCGTGAGCTCCTCCGGGGGCTGCGGTCCATGGTCGAGCTGCTCGAAAGCTGAGCGCTGTCGGCAGGTGGTAAAGCTGACGTGTGCACGCCATAATCCGGCCATCACCGGGTCGGCAAAGGGGCGGGCATGGGCATCGGCATGGGCACGGTCGCGAGCGCGGGCATGGACCGGCGGGCGTTTCTGGTCGGAGCACTGGCCGCGGGCACGGCCGTCGGACTGGGCGCCGCACCCGCCTCGGCCGCCGCACTCGGCACCCAGGACTGGATGGCCGGCCTCGGCGACTCCACCGCCCTCCAGCGGATGACCATCCCCGGCACGCACGACTCCGGCGCCACCAAGGGCGGCCTCTACGTCGCCTGCCAGAACACCTCGATCGCCCAGCAGCTCGACTCCGGCATCCGCTTCCTCGACGTCCGCTGCCGGGTCACGGGCGGCTCCTTCGCCATCCACCACGGGTCCTTCTTCCAGGACCTGATGTTCGGGGACGTCCTCGTCGCCTGCTGGAACTTCCTGGCCGCGCACCCCTCCGAAACCGTCCTGATGCGCGTCAAGCAGGAGTACTCCGGGGAGAGCGACGCCACCTTCCGCACCGTCTTCGACGACTACCTGGACAACCGCGGCTGGCGGCCCCTGTTCCGGATCGCCGACACCCCGCCCACCCTCGGACAGGCCCGCGGGAAGGTGGTCCTGCTCGCCGACAACGGCGGCCTGCCGGGCCTGCGCTACGGCGACGGCAACGTCTTCGACATCCAGGACGACTACAACACCGAGCCCTTCGCCAAGCGCGGCCGGATCGAGAACCACTTCCGCAAGGCCGTCCAGCAGCCCGGCAAGCTCTTCGTGAACTACGTCAGCACCGCGGCGTACATGCCGCCGCGCTGGAACTCCGACCGCCTCAACCCGCAGGTGCACTCGTTCGTCGACGGCGGGGAGCTGACCGGCCGGACCGGGCTCGGCATCGTCCCGATGGACTTCCCCAACACCCGCTCCGGCCTGGTCGCCTCACTGATCCGGCACAACTGACGGATCCGACGGCGGCGGCGTCGGCGCCCCCGGGATGCGGAGCACCGCCTCCGTGCCCGGGCCGCCGTCGGCCGCCGCCCGCAGTTCGGCGCTGCCGCCCGCGCGCGCCGCCGTACGGGCCACGATCGACAGGCCCAGCCCGCTGCCGGGCAGGGCGCGGGCCGACTCGGACCGCCAGAACCGCTCGAAGACGTGCGGCAGCTCCTCGGCCGGGACGCCCGGACCGTGGTCCCGTACGGTCAGCTCACCCGCCCGCAGGGACACCTCGACCGTGCCGCCCGGCGGGCTGAACTTCACCGCGTTGTCCAGGACGTTGACCACCGCCCGCTCCAGCGCGGCCGCCTCGCCCCGTACGTACCAGGGCTGCAGGTCCGAGTCGAAGCGGAGCTCCGGACCGCGCAGCCGGGCCCGGGACAGCGCGGACCCGGCGATCTCGTGCAGGGCGACCACCCCGAGCCGGCCGGGGGAGGCCGCGTCCGGCCGGGACAGCTCCTGGAGGTCGCCGATCAGCGAGGACAGCTCCGTCATCTGCGCCTTGACCGAGGCCAGCAGCTCCCGCCGGTCGTCGGGCGGGATGGCCCGGCCGGTCTCCTCGCTGCGCGCGAGGAGCTCGATGTTGGTGCGCAGCGAGGTCAGCGGCGTGCGCAGCTCGTGCCCGGCGTCCGCGATCAGCTGGGCCTGCCGCTCCCGGGAGGAGGCGAGGGCCGCCGTCATCGAGTTGAAGGACCGCGACAGCCGGGCGATCTCGTCGTCGCCCGAGTGCGGGATCCGGACCGTCAGGTCCTCGGTGCGGGCGATGTGCTCGACGGCGCCGGTCAGCTCGTCGACCGGCTTCAGCCCCGTACGGGCCACCCACAGGCCGGCCGCGCCCGCCGCGGCGATCCCGAGGGCGGAGACGAGCAGCAGCACCCAGGCCAGGGTGGACAGCGGCTTGTCGACGTCGGCGAGCGGCCGGGCCACCGAGACCGCGAAGATCGGGCCGCCGGGCTGCGTCTGCGCCGCGAAGGTGTAGACGCGCATGGCGACGCCGTTGTCGGTGGTCGCGTCGTGCAGGGCCTTGGGCTTGCGGCCGGCCGCGACCTCCCTGTCCGTGGGGGTGACCGGCAGGTCGGTCTGCCCGCTCACCCAGCAGTGGCTGCCGTCCGCGGTGACGATCTGGACGGTCGCGTTCAGCTTCTCGGCGATGTCCTGCTGGACCTGCGCCGGAGGGCGCGCCGGACAGCGGCCCTGGTTCAGCCGGTCCAGGACCTGCGTCGTCGGGTTGGTGGACATCAGGGACTGGTTCAGCTGGTTGCCGAGCTGGGCGCGCACCATCACCCAGGACACCGCGGACACCGTGGCCACGGCCAGGGCCACGGCCACCGTGACCAGCAGGGCGAGCCGGGAGCGCAGCGGGAGCGTGCGGAATCTGGCCGCCGGGCTCACTCGGGCCCGCCCTCGCCGGAGCGCAGGACGTAGCCGACCCCGCGCACGGTGTGGACCAGGCGCGGCTCGCCGCCCGCCTCGGTCTTGCGGCGCAGGTACATCACGTACACGTCCAGGGAGTTGGAGCTGGGCTCGAAGTCGAAGCCCCAGACCGTCTTGAGGATCTGCTCGCGGGTCAGCACCTGGCGGGGGTGCGCGAGGAACATCTCCAGCAGGGTGAACTCGGTCCGGGTCAGCTCCACGGGCCGCCCGGCGCGGGTGACCTCACGGGTCGCGAGGTCCATGCGCAGGTCGCCGAAGGTCAGGGTGTCCTCGGGGCTCTCGGCGCCGGGCTGCTGTGCGGCGTAGGAGCTGCGGCGCAGCAGGGCGCGGACGCGGGCGAAGAGCTCGTCGAGCTCGAACGGCTTGACGAGGTAGTCGTCGGCGCCCGCGTCGAGGCCGGTGACGCGGTCGCCGACGGTGTCCCGGGCGGTGAGCATCAGGATCGGTGTGACGCTGCCGGCGGCCCGCAGCCGGCGAGCCGCCGTCAGCCCGTCCATCCGGGGCATCTGGATGTCCAGGACGATCAGGTCGGGGGCGTACGAGGCCGCCCGGTCGAGGGCGTCGACCCCGTCGACCGCGGTCTGCACGGCGTACCCCTCGAAGGCGAGACTGCGGCGCAGGGCCTCGCGTACGGCCGGTTCGTCGTCGACGACGAGGATCCGCGCTTCGCCTTCGGCGGGAATCATGGATGGGTCTCCCAGAGGTGATGGTCGGCTGTGGGGTGCGGTACGTGACGGCGCCTCCAGCCTCGCACGGGCGGGTCAGAAGCTGGTGCCGAAGCCGTTGGCGGCGGAGCCGGAGCCGGAGCCGGAGCCGGTGCCCGTACCGGAGGAGCCCGCGCCGCCGGGGCCGCCCTTGCGGAGGGAGTCCAGGTCGGCCTTGATCGTGTCGACGGGGATGGCGAAGCCGAGGCCGACGCTGCCGGCGGCGGAGTTGCCGGAGGCGGGGGAGTAGATCGCGGAGGGCATGCCCACGATCTCGCCGTTCATGTTGACCAGGGCGCCGCCGGAATTGCCGGGGTTGAGGGAGGCGTCCGTCTGCAGGGCCTTGTACGAGGTGGTGTCGGAGCCGGTGTCCCCGTTGAACTGGCGGCCGCCGAAGGAGAAGGGCCAGCTGCCCTCGTCCTGCTGCCGGCGCTGCGGGGACTCCTGCTCCGACTTCGGCACCTTCACCTCGCGGTCCAGCGCGGAGACGATGCCGCTGGTGACCGTGCCGGTGAGTCCGTCGGGGGAGCCGATGGCGACGACCTGGTCGCCGACCTTGACGCCGCCGGAGTCGCCGAGCTTCGCCGGCCTGAGGCCGGACGCGCCCTGCAGCTTGATCAGGGCCAGGTCCTTGTCGGGGTCCGTGCCGACGATCTTGGCCGAGTACTTCTTGCCGTCGCTCATCGTCACCTGGATCTCTGCGGCGCCGCTCACCACGTGGTTGTTGGTGACGATCTCGCCGTCGGCGCCGATGACGATGCCGGAGCCGGTGCCCCGGCCGGAGCCGGAACGGACGTCGATGCGGACGACCGAGGGGCTGACCTGCTCGGCGACCCCGGTGACGGTGCCGGCGGCGGACTGCGAGACGTTGGTGCCGTTCACCCCGCCGGTGCCGCCGCCGGCCTGCCGCTCCATCAGCTGCTGGACGGCGGCCGCGGTGCCGCCGCCGACCAGGGCCGCGGCGAGCGCGACGGCGGCCAGCAGGGCGACGGGCCGCTTGGCGCGGGGGGCGGGGACGGCGGCGTGGGCGGCCCGGCCCGGCCCGCCGCCCGCCGCGCCGCCGCCCTCGCCGGGTGCCGGGACGGTCTCGCCCCGGATGACCGGCGGTTGGTGCGCCTCGTACCAACCGGGCGCGGCGGCGGGCGGGTAGGAGGGCGGCGGCGGGTAGGCCTCCGCCCCGGCCCCGGCCCCGGCCTCCTGCGCCGGCCGGTCATGTCCGCGCTGCCGGTCCTCGCCGAACGGCGCGTGCTGGGCCGGGCTGTTCTCGTGCGGGTACTCGCCTTCGCGGCGGAAGCTCTCGGTCATGACACTGACTCTGTCCCCCGATCATGAGAGCTTCCTGAGTCAGGGCTGAGAAGCCCGACAGAACCGCGTATGACCGAAATAAGGGCCGGCCTTGACCCTCGACCTGGTGGAGGTCCCAGAGTCACGGGTGTGGAGAGCGAGATGCACAGCATTGGCGAGATGGGCCGGGACAGCGGGCTGGGAGTGAGCGCGCTGCGGTTCTACGACCGCGCGGGCGTCCTGGTGCCCGCCCGGGTGGATCCGGCGACCGGCTACCGCTGGTACGCGCCCGAGCAGCTCGACGAGGCCCGGCTGCTGGCCCGGCTCCGGCAGGCGGGGATGCCGCTCGCGGACGTCCGGCTCGTCCTGGCGGGCTGGTCCGGCGGGGACAGCGGGGACACCGGTCTGGTGCCCCGGCTGCTGGACGGCCACCTGCGGCGGCTCGAACGCGAGCTCGCCGAGGCACGCGGTGCGCTCTCCACGGTTCGCGCGCTACTGGGACACAAGGAGAGCACCATGACGACGACCACCACCCCGACCCGTACCGCCCGGCTGACCGTGCCCGCCGCGGAGTTCGCCGCCGCACTGGACGCCGTACGCTTCGCCGTCGGCCATGACTCCGAGCTGCCGGTGCTCGGCGGGATCCTCTTCGACCTGGAGGGGGCGGAGCTGACCCTCGTGGCCACCGACCGCTACCGGATGGCCGTGGCCCACGCCCCCACCACCGGGCACGGCGGCGGGCGGGTCCGGCTGACCGTGCCCACCCCGCTCGTGGACGCCGTGCGGGCCCTGCTGGCCGACGACTCCCCCGTCCGGCTCACCGTGGAGGGGGACGCGGTCGAGCTGGAGACCCGGGGCGGCCGGGTCGCCGGGCAGGTCCTGGGCGAGGAGTTCCCCGACTACCGCCGTCTGATGAGGCTTCCCGAGGGCCGGCGCATCGCCCTGGACGTACCGGCCCTGCGGCGGGCGCTCGGCGGGCAGGACGGCGAACGGTGCGCCCTCGTCCTCACGGACACCGTGACCGTCGCGGACGACGCGTCAGACCCAGGCTCGGGGTCCGGCTCGGCGGGCGACCGGGTGGGGGTCAACCCCGCCTTCCTCCTCGACGCGCTCGCCGCCGGGGACGACATGCTGCTGGAGTACATCGGCCCCAAGGCCCCGCTCGTGCTGCTGCGGGCCGGCACCGAGGACGCCGTCTCCCTGCTGATGCCGTGCACGCTCGAAGACGCCTGACCCGATGCCGGGGCCGCCGGACCGGTGCCGGCGGCACCTAGGGGGTGTCCGCAAAGTTCCACCTGGCCCGCGACGCCCGGCACGGCGCCTCGCCGCGTTGTCGAAGCGCGCGAGTACGAACAGGTACGAGCTGCGCCTCTCCGCCTTGCGATGCACCGCGCCGGACGCCGCGGGCCACGCCCTCCGGGCGCCGGCGCTACTTTGCGGACACCCCCTAGCGGCAGCCGCAGGAGCGGCGGATCACCAGGGCCGACGGGAACTGCTTGAGGCGTTCGCGTCGGGAGCCGGCCACGCGCAGGCCGTCGTCCAGCACCAGGTCCACCGCCGCGCGGGCCATCGCCGGGCGGTCCGAGGCGATCGTCGTCAGCGGCGGGTCCGTGAGGGCGGCCTCCTTGACGTCGTCGAAGCCCGCGACGGCCAGCTCCCCGGGCACGTCGATGCGCAGCTCGCGCGCGGCACGCAGGACACCGATCGCCTGGTCGTCCGTGGCGCAGAAGATCGCCGTCGGGCGGTCGGGCCGTCCCAGGACCTCCAGGGCGACCTTGTACGCGTCGTAGCGGTTGTACGGGGCCTCGATGAGCCGGCCCTCCACCGAGCGGCCGGACTCCTGCATGGCCCGCCGCCAGCCCTCGACGTGGTCGGCGACCGGGTCGCCGACGGACGGGGTGTTCTCGACGCCGCCGATGCAGGCCACGTACTCGTGCCCGTGCTCCAGCAGGTGGCGGGTGGCGAGCTGGGCGCCGCCGATGTCGTCGGTGACGACGGCGACGTCGTCTATCGCCTCGGGGCGCTCGTGGAGGAGGACCACCCGCGCGTCCCAGGCCTCGATCTCACTGGCGGCCTGCTCGCTCATGCCCTGGCTGACCAGGATCAGGCCCGACACCCGCATGCCGAGGAAGGCCCGCAGGTAGTGGACCTCGCGCTCGGTGCGGTAGTCGGAGTTGCCGACCAGCACCATTTTCCCGCGCTCGGCGGCGGCCTGTTCGACCGCGTGCGCCATCTCCGCGAAGAACGGCTGGCGGGCGTCCGGGACGATCATGCCTATGAGGTCGGTGCGCCGCGAGGCCATCGCCTGGGCGACCCGGTCGGGCCGGTAGCCCAGCTCCTTGATCGCGGCGAGGACACGCTCGCGCGTGGCCGGGGCAACCGGCCGGGGTCCGTTGTTGATGACGTAGCTCACGACGGCGGTAGAGGTACCCGCAAGTCGCGCCACGTCGTCCCGCGTCACCTTGGCCACGCGCGGCAGTCTACGCGGGGTGACCTACCTCTGGGCAGGGCGTCCTGCCGAGTGGATGCTCACAGCGTCCTCGGCCGATCGGGTGACGGCCGGGGCGGGCTGTGCGGCGGGCTGCGCGGCCGGCTGCGCAGCCGCCTTGGCCGCCGCCTGGGCCGCGGCCTCCGCCGCCGCCCGCTCGACCTTCTCCGGCGTGACGAAGCGGTAGCCGACGTTGCGGACCGTGCCGATCAGGGACTCGTGCTCGGGGCCGAGCTTGGCGCGCAGCCGCCGTACGTGCACGTCGACGGTCCGGGTGCCGCCGAAGTAGTCGTAGCCCCAGACCTCCTGCAGCAGCTGGGCGCGGGTGAAGACCCGGCCCGGGTGCTGGGCGAGGTACTTGAGCAGCTCGAACTCCTTGAAGGTGAGGTCCAGCACCCGCCCCTTGAGCTTGGCGGAGTACGTCGCCTCGTCCACCGAGAGATCACCGTTGCGGATCTCCATCGGGGAATCGTCCGAGCCCAGCTGCTGACGGCCGGTGGCCAGCCGCAGCCGCGCCTCGACCTCGGCCGGGCCGGCCGTGTCCAGGAGGACGTCGTCGATGCCCCAGTCGGCGGTGACGGCCGCCAGGCCGCCCTCGGTGACGACGAGGATCAGCGGGCAGCCGGGCCCCGTGGAGCGGAGCAGCTGGCACAGCGACCGCACCTGCGGCAGGTCGCGGCGGCCGTCCACGAGGATGACATCGGCTCCCGGGGTGTCCACCAGGGCGGGGCCCTCGGCGGGTGCCACCCGGACGTTGTGCAGCAGCAGGCCGAGGGCGGGCAGCACCTCGGTGGACGGCTGCAGGGCGTTGGTGAGCAGCAGGAGTGAGCTCACGACCGACCACCTGCCCGGGTCGGACGGTGGTGCACGGTTCGCTGGTCCATCACGTCGGTTCCTCCTCGGTCCCGTCGAGGACGTGCGCGGTACTGCTTCGTACGGCTTGCCCGGTGTCCTGCGGTCCCCGCGCCCTGGGGTCCGCATGGATACCACTGTTCTCGGTTCGTTCAACGTGCTGAAAGCACAAAAGGACCCGGGGGCAACGTTGCCCGGATCCTCTCGCCAAGCAGAATAGCCCACCCGTCCTTGCGTGGCCGAGGCTTCTTCCGCTTCCACTTCTGTGGTTCATGCCACGCTCGCGCCCTGCGTGAGCCCCGGTTTCACCGGATCGGGGGCCCGCCGGGCGGTAACGGGGGCCACCCGGGCGCACACCCGGCGCGTCGGGGCACGCCGGGGTCAGCGGTGGGAGGGGTCATCATGGAGGCCGACGGTAGAGAGCCGACGATAGGAGCAGCAGTGGCAACCGGAACCATCCGCTACTGGGCGGCGGCCAAGGCCGCGGCCAAGACGGCGGAGGAGCCGTACTCGGCGCGCACACTGGCCGAGGCGCTCGACGCCGTGCGGGAGCGCCATCCCGGGGAGCTGACCCGGGTCCTGCTGCGCTGCTCCTTCCTCGTGAACGACGAGCCTGTGGGCAAGCGCCCGCATGATTCCGTCCCGCTGACCGAGGGGGGCACCGTAGAGGTGCTCCCGCCGTTCGCGGGCGGGTGAGCGGGAGCCGATGAGTACGCCTGAGGAACAGCAGCACCAGCAGCAGCGTCAGCAGTACGCGCAGCAGCAGCACCAGCAGCACCAGGATCCGTACGGGACCCAGACCTGGCAGTCCGACACCTGGGACACCAGCCACCAGCCGGTGCACCCGCCGCTCGATGCGGTGCCCGGGCAGCCGGTCGCGCCCGAGGGCTGGTTCCGGGACGAGGCTCCGGCGGCCCCGGGTCCCTGGCCGGACGGCTCCGCAGCCGCCGGCTCCGCCGGGAGCTACGCACAGGACCCCTACCAGCAGCAGGCGGTGGCTCCGGAGGGCTGGTTCCGCGACGAGGTCCAGGC